>JAXINT010000191.1:0-3235 GCA_034190605.1 Asbonarchaeaceae archaeon (SeqCode)
CAGCCCTGTCCATCAGTTCTACATCCATGGAAAGAGTATCTCTAACTTCAGGTAGTTCTCCCTCTCTTCCAAGGACAGAACCCGCCATGTTGTCGGACTTTGTCAGTGAAGGATCGAGCTCGGTCTCCACGCCCAGGAGGCCTCCAGGACCTCCAACCTCGACCTTGTGCCTGCCATGTATGATGCTCTTTATAGTGGTCTTTACAGACCTCCAGCTTCCATCCCTCTCTATGCCAGGCCTTATCTCTATCTCGTCTCCCACCTCTAGCTCTCCCTGTACAAGGCTTCCACCAAGTACACCTCCCTTGAGGTCCTCAACCTCTGATTCTGGCTTGTTTATGTCAAAGCTGCGGGCGACAAGCATCCTTGCCTCTGCATCTCTATCTCTCTCAGGCGTAGGTATTGTCTCCTCAACAGCTTCAACAAGCTTCCCTATGTTAACAGAGTGCTGAGCCGAGATAGGAACTATAGGAGCGTCCTCGGCAACCGTTCCCTCTACAAATTCTTTTATCTGACTGTAGTTTTCCTCAGCCTCCTCTCTTGACACCAGATCTATCTTGTTCTGGACTATAACTATATCTTCGATGCCTACAATGTTCAGGGCTTCCAGGTGTTCCCTGGTCTGTGGCTGCGGACATTCCTCGGCAGCGGATATTACAAGTATGGCGCCATCCATTATCCCGGCTCCGGAAAGCACGTTTGCCATGAGAGTTTCGTGGCCCGGAGCGTCCACTAGAGAAACAGTCCTAAGTATCTCGGCATTTTCTCCGCATTCGCATTCATTGCTTACTGTATGCCGTCCGCATTCAGGGCATTTGCCAAAGGTCACATCTGCGTAGCCAAGTCTTATTGTTATGCCTCGCTTGAGCTCTTCAGAATGTTGGTCGGTCCACTTCCCGGACAGACTTCTCGTAAGCATGGTCTTACCGTGATCTACATGTCCGGTGATCCCTATATTTGCTTCAGGCATCTTTTTCTTGTCCACAGCAGTTATACCTCCGTGAAATATCTTTAAGGCGTTATCGGGTTGAGCGGACTAGTTGGCGGATCACTCCTGGCTTTCTTCGCTCTCCTGGCTATCGGATTCTGATTCTTCCGTGTCTTCAGACTCTTCCGAGGAGCCACCCAGTAGTTCCTCAAGAGATTTCGAACCCTGTTCCACGACTCTGCAGTTGAGCTGGGCTATTGCTTCGGAAACCGTGTTTCCCCTGAAGGACTGTCTTGACCTCTTACCGGAGTTGTCTCTTACAAGAACCTTCTTTCTGCCGGTAGAGTTCAGTTTCTTCCTCATGGGGAAGCCCTCAGTGTCTGAACCTCCTGTTATCTCCAGCTCATAGCCTTCAAGACCTACCTTTGAACCGCTGAACTGGTCTCCGATCTTCATCCCTATCAGGGACTGAGCCTGCGAGCCATCAATGTCTACAGGATGTGTCTTTCCGTCATTTGCGCCTATTACTATCTGCATTATATCACCTTTTTCATGTTTTTATGGATCTCTATGGATCTCCTTGGCGTCCAACCTTCCTTGCTTTCTTTAACTCAAACTTTTTTATACCCCTTGGCCTGCAGGGAAGTAAAGGGTGGAGTCAGAAAGGTGCGGATAGCAGGATATCGGAAGTTACTCGGCTTTCGCTAAAAGCCGATAGAAACCGATTAGAGGAGAGTGAAAGTCTCTAGTAAGCCGTCATACCTGCCTTTTCCCCAGGTCTTAGAATTAACCCTGCTATTTTTGTAAAATTTCAAAAATTAGCAGGGCTAATTTTGAGACTCTTGAGACAGGTCGGTTCTCTCCGAGGATTCTCTCAGACTCACTAAAACTTACTATATAATCTCCCAAACCCACTACTATAATAATTGTGGTCCGACCTGGCTTCTTACCTGGGCTTCTTACCTGGCTCAACCAACCCGGCATCAAGGCATCAGATAACTCAATAAGCTCAACAGCCAGATCTCTGGTGCTGTCCGCAGACAAATAGGAGGGTTCCCTTGATACCAGGAGAAACTCCACAGGATAAACTCCATTCACTAAGGACGGCAAACCTTTATATGGGAGGGTCCCACACTGTATAAAACATGTGAAGGGAGGCAAGTGAGGCAAGTTACAGGAGACAAGTTACAAATCTCAGGAAGAACTTCCAGAAAACCGAGAAAAACCACTCCCAACAAAAAAACCCTAAAAACTCTCTAACCCAACCCCAAAAAAAGGACAGAAAGGCGGACAATAAATGAAACCACAAAAACACCACACAACCCCGACCAAGACCAAGGCCAAAACAAGAAGCAACAGAAGCAACACAGCCAGAACCACAAAAACAACAAAAACAACAATAACAACAATAGCAAAAACCCTGGCACTCACCACAATAATCATAACAACACTTCTAACCCTAACCACCCTCACAACAGCAAAAACATTCACAGTAAACACACAAGCAGACTGGAACAAAGGACAATACAACATGTCCAGTGCGGACAGAGACGACAACAGCGGAGATCTCGGCATAGGCTACCTCAACGGAACACTAAATGACAACCTAACCGGCTTCTGGAGATTTGACGCCGCAAGCGACCCCCTAACCAATTCTCCAAGCTTTGACGTAAAAGACTACAGCGGGAACAAAAACAACGGAACCGCAACCAACTTCGATGGAGACGAAAGAGGAAAACAAGGAGTATTCAGTACAAACAGCTTCGACTTCGACGGAAGCGATGATGCGGTTACTGTAGATGACTCTGGAGGCATTCTTAACATATCCAAGAACTTCACGATATCGGTCTGGTTTAAAACAACAGATACAAGCCAGCAGAAGACTTATGCACAAGGTAATACTGGAGATAGCAATCCTCTCACTTATATACACGTTGAACCTAGTTCTCCTCGGATTATGTTTGATGTTAGAGGTGATGGAGGTACATTGGCAAGAGCTAGACAGAATAGAGACTACGGTACTGGGAAGTGGGTTCATGCGGTCGGTGTGAGGAAAACGAGCGGTACATTTGCAGAACTATATATAAACGGGACCTCGGTGGCTACGGATACTACAAGCGATCCTGGCCCAGGAACTTTCACTCAAACCCTAATTGGAGCAACAAAACAGGGAAGTAATTCTCTATCAGCGCAGTTTAATGGAAATTTGGACGAAATAAGGGTGTATGATAGAGCTCTCTCCGCCTCTGAGGTCAAACAACTCTACGTCCACGGCAGAAACACTCGGAAGTTCAGGGCTGAGTGGAA
>JAXINT010000113.1:0-3231 GCA_034190605.1 Asbonarchaeaceae archaeon (SeqCode)
TTTGGAGCAGAGCTGGAGAGGAGGGTTGGAACCCGCACCTTCCTGAAGATATTCTTCTTTGCAGGAATAGTAGCCTCTTTAGGCTTTGTGCTCTGGACCAAATATATGGGGATAAATACGCCCGCTGTAGGAGCTTCTGGCGCTCTTTACGGAGTATTTGCAGCTCTAGCTGTGATAGCTCCTGAAATAAGAGTCCTTGCATTCTTTGTCATTCCTATGGGAATAAGGTCGGCCTTGGCTCTGTTTGCGATTATTAACCTAGTCTTCCTCTCTACTGCTTCACCTATAGCTCATTCGGCACATCTTGCCGGCCTTGTTATAGGACTCTACTATGGTTTCAAGCTTAATAACCGGAAGAAAACGGAAAGATCGAGCTTTATAGTCCAGCATTTCTAACTCCGATCCTGACTCTAGTTTGCCTTTTTCTCTGACCATAGATTGCTCTCAGTAGTTGTATTAGTCCTTATAAATGAGAATACCTTTCTACTGGTCGTGAAGTTCTCCCGAAAACCGCTGAAATCCACGTCCACGGTAAATCTATCTCCTGAAGGATCAAGATGTACTGCTTCTATCCGTCTATTACCTACAGAAGCCAGTGTACTGGAGTCTCCGCCTGCAGTTATCCTTACATCCTCCACGGTTCTACCAAGGAAGTTGCCAAAGCTGACATTGTATCCCTCCTTAACCGGAACTCCTGCAAGCACAAAACCCTCTGAACTAGCGAGATGCTGTCTCTCCACAAATCCAACGTATTCCATGTAGCTCCTCAGATTAGCTCTGAACTCTGCGTTCCTTCCACTCTCATCCGAGATAATCGAAACCGCTCTTGGAAACTCCTCAACCTTTCTCTCAAATAGAAACTTTGAGTTGCCAAAGCCCGTGTCTCCTATCCCTCCCATGCTGTACACGAGTATGCCTGCTATCATCCCTGCTATGACCACCATCCCCACCATGAAGAACTGAGCCTTCCTCCGCTGGAGGAATGCTCTAGAGTGAAATCTCCGATTTCGCGAGTGTGCCTTCCTATCCATTTTCTACTGCTCCGTTATCTCTATCTGGGTCTTGTTCCCGGATATTCCCTTGTTTGTAATCTGTAGAGTGTAGAGACCTGGCGAAAGCCTGTCCATGCCTGTGAGGTCTATCGAAGTATAGTTGAGTTCAAGATATACCTTCCAGGGATCGCTTCCTGTTGCGTTCATTACCAGGTTCCCGAAATTCCTGGATGAATTTGCCGAGATTATGCCTGTCCCTGTCTCCAATGTGTAGAATATAAGGTCCTGGTCAGTGTTAAACTTGTATCTTCCCTTTCTAAGTGAAATAGAATACTGGGACGAGCTATGCCTTCCAAGAGATGCTGTATCTCTTATATTTCTGTCCAGTCCCAGAAGATTGGATTTCGCCTGATCTATCTCAGCTGTATCTCTTGACTCCTCTAGTATGGGCCTTCCTGCAGTTATGATGATTCCTATCCCTGCGATAACAACTGCCAGAAGCAGTATGTATGACACTAGAGGGGATACTCCTTTTCTCATCTCTCTCCCACGTCTATCTAAACTACGCATGATTTATTACCTCCACAGGTAGACCCTTAGCTCGGACGGCTGAAAGTTCCCATGTTTTCCTGCCACCATGTATCCAAGACCGGTAACACTCTTCTTTTCAGGAAGGCTTTCTGTCTGGATGTAGTTGTATTTGTCTATCTGATAGAAAAGCTTTCCGGATGTTGAGGTTATATTCAGGTTGTTCTCTCCGTCCACTGTCTCTCCACTTATATTCATCTGCATGTATCCCTGTCCCGGACTGCTAACAACCATGTCCCCATTTACAAATACCTCCAAGCCCTGCTCTCTATCCACCCACAGCCTCAGAACCTCTCTCTCAACACTTGACTTGTCCACCTGAAACTCACTGGCATAATCCCCTCCTTCATACCTGTCCCTCACCCTTCCAAGATAGGAAAGCCCTACAGCAACATTATGACCTCCGAAATCGTCCCTGAGTTCGCTCCTAACACCTTCAAGATCCCGGTCAACTATGTCCTGCCTGAGTTTCCCTTCCTTGTCAAGCGCCTCCAGATGCCTTGAAACCCTCTCTTTAATGGCTGAACTTGTGCTATCCCTTCCTGTTACTTGTGGAACTGTATTGAATATAAAGATAAAGAAGATAGACGCTGCAATAACCGCTTCCAGAGTCTTTATAAATCCTTTCCTGGTTCCTGTATGTATCATCCTTCAGAATAGCTTTTGTAACTGCAGGTATTTTAGAGTGCCGGTAGATTCCCTGTCTATTGTCTCAGCTGAACTGCCTCTCAGCCTGTGTTAGTCCTGAGTCCAGATCCTTCTCCATCTTGTACAGACTTGCCGTTACGGCGTTCTCCAGTTGCTCGTCATGAGTTATCACGAATACCTGGTCCACTATCTCAGCAACCTCCGCCTCTAAAGTCTCACCAAGATCCGCTACAGCCCTTGAGTCCAGGTTATGGGTTGGCTCATCTAGCATTAGAACCCTGAGTTCTGGAGCAAGTACTGTGGAAAGCGCAATCCTAAGAGTAAGAGCGGCTGAATGCCTCTCACCACCTGATACTTCTCCCTTTGCGGGAATCCAGCCTCCTCTGTCATCCTTCAGTTTTAGTACATAGTCCTCTCCAGCTTCAAGTTTTATCGAAGTGTAATCCGTGTAGGGGTAGATTCTGCTCCAGATTTTTTGCATTACCTGGTTTGTCTTCTGAGTGAAGTATTTCCGCATCTCCTCCTGCGTCTCCTTTAACCCTGTCTCAAACCTGTGCAGGAAGTCTCTGATATTTTCAATCCTATCTATCTCCTCTTTCAACTCCTCTACATTCTCTTCTTTTTCCTTTAAATCCTCCAGTCTCTTCTGTTTCTCCTCCTTAAGCTCTGTTTTCGATTCCGCTTTATTCTGTAGCAGCTTTATGTCTGACCTACTATCTGAAAGACGGTCCTTTACTTCTTCAAGCTCTTCAGGATTAAATTTCAGTTTTTCTATCTCTTCCTCTACCTCTTCAAGTTCCTCTTTCTTCTCTTCAACTCTGGACCTCATTTCCAATACCTCCAGCAATTTCTCAAGAGAATCCTCCTCTTCCTCAAGCTCTTCCAGCCTGGATTTGGAAAAACTCTCCTCTAACTCCTCAAGTCTTGTATCTTTTCTCTCTATCCTATCCTCAATACTTTCCAAATTCTCTTTCTTCTCCTCTATCTCGTCTTCTATCCCCTT
>JAXINT010000033.1:0-3190 GCA_034190605.1 Asbonarchaeaceae archaeon (SeqCode)
CTTGTAGAGCGAGTCGAACTTTGACTGTGAAACGCTTTCGACCTGAGAGTTGATCGAAAGGTCTTTCATAGTCAGGTTCTCACTCCTGTTCGCTACCTGCTGAAGCTGTTGTCTCTGCTGTGCCGTCTGTTGACTTACCAACGACTGAACTGTTTGCCGAATCTGTTGAGTAGACGCATCGCCACTGGGGCTTCCCATAAAGGCTCCTGTCATATTGCCTCCAGAAGCTACTGTTCCAGCACCGAAAGCGGCTACGATAGAAACGGCAAACAATCCTGCCAGACCATACCTTTCTCTGTCAGAAAGTTCGTCTAACATACTATCACAATTCACTAATCAAAATCACCACCGTTAAAAACTGTAGGGAGAAAATGGGGCGAAATTGGGTCTAACTTGGGTATAGACTGGAACAGAGTTCGGACAACCCCTTTTAAACAGGAAACAGATTACTTGGACAGAAGGTGAACAAACAATGTTGGAAACCGTACTCTCCGAACGAAAGGCGATAGAAAAACTCAAAACCAAATCCTCCAGGAGCAGGAAAGGAAACAAACTCGGCAAATGCCTGATCTGTGGGGAAAGAGTTAGAACCAGCCACGACTACCTCACAACCAGTGAAGGCTACACCCACAAAAACTGTCTGAAAGAGTGGCGTGGAAACTGAAAAAAGAGGGTTGTTGCTGGAGACCCGGATAAAGCGGGGTCCAAGAAGGACACCCCTTATTTCTTCAATTTTTATTGACTAACTAACCGCTTTTACCTAAATCGTATAGATACGATAGTTCGTCCTTACTTCATACATCTCCTTTGCTTCCCAAATTGGGATGCCTGATTGTTTTATTCTTGCTTAGAGAATCTTGATCTAGGGAAAAATCTAAACACAAAATCCTGAACTAACTGATCAAGATATGGAGAATTTTGAGAAAATGCTCTGGTGGCTTATCGGTGGTACCAGAGGAGGAGAAAACCGACTGCGAATAATAAGACAACTGGAGGATAAGCCTATGAATACAAATAAACTTTCTGAAGAACTTGATCTAGACTACAAGACGGTCGAACATCACCTTGATTTAATGAAAGAACATAACGTAATCACCACTATGGGGGAAGGATACGGCAAGAACTTCTTCCTCACAGATCAAATGGAAGAAAACCTCGATAAACTCGACCAGATACAGGAAGAAGCAGGTGTCGAAATATGAAAACGGATACTGAACTGAAGGGAGTAATCGGATTCAGCATAATAGTAGGAATACTATCCGCATATCTAACCAGACAGGCGATCTTCGCACCCCAGGCATACGTCGAATCAGCTATCATATTCAAAGTATTTTTCTCATCAGTCAACGCCGTACTATTAGCAGGACTTGTATTCAATTATATCCAGATTTACAGGGATATGCCGACACCAACTTCTCGAATCTTCCTTATATTCAGTTCGGCACTAATGTTCTACGCAATATCTTCAAACCCATTAGTGCACCTACTTTTCGGATATGAGTTCATTCCTTTAGGACCGTTCACCTATTTGCCTGACCTGTTTGTAACAGCCGCAACAGTGGCAATACTCTGGGAAAGCTACAAGTAGAAAAGCAAAGATATCGAATTATCTATATAGAAAGTAAGACTAAAATCAAATTCAATGGTTTCCCGGCAACTAAAAACCATCTCCCTCTTTTTGTTGCTAACCTTCTTACTAGGAGGTGTTACTGCCCATGGCTTCCAGAAGCTGAACACCGAAGATCCTTACATGGTGTATCCTGCCGATCAGCTGATTGAGAAATCAGCAGATGTCCAAGAAAATCCTTTTGGATTCCTTAAGCTAGGTTTTAACCATATTCTTGACGGTGAAGATCATCTCCTATTCGTTTTGGGTATAACCTTAGTTCCAGGATATCTCGTGAAAATCCGAGAGAACTGGTGGCCTCTAGCCAAGATGGTAACTGCTTTCACAGCCGGTCACGCAACCACTATTATCCTCAACTACTACGGCTACGCACAGATACCAAGCTTACTGGTAGAGGGAGCCATCGCCTTGTCTATCGCTTTGATAGGCTTCGAAAACCTGGCTATAATGAAACAGAAGCTGACTGTTTCTAACAGTAGAAGATATCTAGTCTTGGGAATTATTGGTTTAATCCACGGTATGGGATTTGCAGGCGCTTTGGATTCGCTTACAATATCTGCTTCTCACGAGGCATTTTTACTCGCAGCTTTCAATCTAGGTATAGAGCTAGGTCAGATCGCGTTCATGCTGGTCGCCGGAACCCTTGCCTACATCTCGATGAAGTACACTAGCGAAGAGTTTGTTGTTGAGAAAACTTCTTTGTTCCTTTTTCTGGCAGGCGGAATCTGGACAGTGACAAGAGTAGTACCGGAGGTGTTAGGGATAGTATGAAACCAAGTCTTAACCAGCATCTATCTATAGAGCTGAGAGATCTGGTTTTTCTGGGAGCAGGCTTACTAATAGGGGCTTTGGCTGTGTCCTCGTCTATGGCTGAAACCGGTATCAGCAAGCAGAAGGCAGGTGAGTTCGCAGCGGAATACTATCACTATAATGTTGAGCAGAATAATAACAGTATAATTTCTTCGGAACTGGAAAGTGTTTCAGAGACGCCTTATTTCTCTCTTTACAACGTCACTTTATCAGTGGAGACTATAGACGGAAAAACCACTAGGAGCTTCTATGTCACACGGGACGGGAAAAAACTGCTTGATTCGGAGGATATCGTCCTTCCGTTCCGCTACACTTTCAGAGGAACTAACAAAACAGTAGAGAGTCTAGGAAAGGAATAGATCAAGCAAATACTTTATTATTTGAACATCGGTTCAAATGTCAAATTATTTAAGAGGTATTATCAAACCATAAAATATGGATTCCAGGGACTGGATCTTGAGCATCCTCGAAACAGGAGTGTGGTATGCTTTCTTCTACTACCTGCTGTTCGCAATTAAACAGGGAACTACTCTCTGGAAGGATGCAGCAGTCCTACTTGGATTAACCTATCTTGGCTTTATGCTGTGTCCTTGGGTTCACAGAACCAAGGCATGGAAAGAGACATTCGGCAAATTAATGTGATATACAAGTGGAAGACTCGATAGACTTCAGCCTGAGCATAAAACAGGCATTGATACTGGTGTTCGTACTCGGAATCTCAGTTGGCTTCGCCGGAGGAGTCGCAACAACCAC
>JAXINT010000016.1:0-3148 GCA_034190605.1 Asbonarchaeaceae archaeon (SeqCode)
AGCTTCTTTACATCGCACTTCGGCCGATTGCGGAACGGATCTTCTTTCAGCCTTTTCAGCGCTTCCATACACCTTCTGTGCCGGCTTTCAGGCAGTTTCTTCAGGAACTTTTTGACATTCCTTGAGATCTGGACTTCAAACATAGCTAGGCCTCTCTATATCGTTCTATCCCTGTGCTTCCAGCTCCCTCTCTTCAAGCTCTTTCTCTGCTTCTCCCAGAGAGATATAGTCCTCGGGGTTTTCTCCGTGGTGTTTTTCCACTTTCTTAGCCCACTTGTCCCATTCCCTCCTTAACAGGTCTCTGATCAGCTCTGCCTTGGAAGAGTAGCCTTCACTGCTTACAAGAGTTTCGACCTCCTCAAACTCATCCTCTTCCAGTCTTACTGAGACGGTCTTTGTAGCCATGTTCGATTTACAATGTAAATCAACCTTATAAATCTTGCTATACTTTGGGAGCGTAGATCCTTGTTTCTGCATGCTTGAAACACCTCTAGTTGAACCCAACCCGGTCCACCCTTATAAATCCCTTTCTTTTTTCCAAACAGCTCGCTGAGTGTGAAAAGGCGCGTTCCTTGGTCTTGATCGGGAGCACCCAAAGATTTATAAATGCCACTTAACAGTAATAACACATGAACATCCTTTCCGGAGATAGCGCATATAACGAAGAATCCGAAGAGAGAAGCTTGTTGGATTCAGGCCTTAATATAGGAATAGCGGCGCTAACAACTATATTCGCAGGCCAGATAGGGCTTTTCGGATATGTCTCAGAGACCGCTCAAGATTTCCTCTATGGCGATGTAACAGCGCCCGTGGAACAGGAGATAGGAGAAAGTTCTAGTTCAGCTACAGATTCCGTGGAAGGGAAACATGTTAAAATCAGAGATAAGAGGCTATCCAAGAGTATAAAAAAGTCCACAAGTCGTGATAGGAGGGTAGAGGAGCAGGAAAGTATCAGGAATAAGACAGAAAAGGCAAATAATCCTGGAAAAACTATTAAAGGA
Organism: Asbonarchaeaceae archaeon (SeqCode); assembly: GCA_034190605.1. GTDB lineage: Archaea > Nanohalarchaeota > Nanosalinia > Nanosalinales > Nanoanaerosalinaceae > JAXINT01. The sequence continues at coordinate 1,002 of JAXINT010000016.1, forward strand.
GCTGTAAGAGAGCTTTTTGAAGAGCCGCTTGAGGAGGAAAGTCCGCAAGCCTATGATGCTCTTTCCGAGGAAAATAGAGATCTGGAGGAGATGGTTGCAGGGTTTAGCAAGTGGCCTGAAAGGTTTGGAGTCGACTGGAAAGGAATAGCAGGACAGTTCCTAAGGGAGAGAGGTTGGAGAGACATTGGATCAGAAGAGCGCTATAAAGGTGCTGGAGAGATAGCACCCGTGGCACTGGAAGAAGTAATGAACAAGGCGCATAGATATCTGGATGAAGATCAAGTGGAGGAACTGAAGGATCTGAAGCATGGGGAAAACGGAAATTCTGATCCTGTCAAAGAACTGGACTACAACCAGGAATTCAATATAGCTGTAGCATCTGGATACATGAGGATACTTCAGGAAACGGAGAACTACGGAGAGATGGATCTAGATCGTCTCATGGAGGAGCCTTTTATCTGGGATGTTGATGACGATAAGTTTGTCTTCTATCTTGATTCCGATGCAGACAACGGTATGATGGAGGAATACTGGTCTGACCTGCCCCAGCTAGAGGAGAAAGCAGATGTGGAGCGGAAGGACAGGTCTGAGATGCGCCAGTACATTAAGGAAAGCGGAATGCCTCTACAGCAGGCCCAGATCGGCTACTGCTACGGACCAGGCAACTACGGTGAAAGGCTGGGAGAGACCAACGACACAACCCTGGCAGAGCAGAGTCCTTATGCCTGGGAAGGAGGCAAGTTCACATACAGGGCGATGCAGATTTCTGAATAGATCAAAGAGCAGAGATAGAGAGGTGGATCCTCACAAAATTTGCCTGCTGACATGATTAATAAACCTGTTAAAGAGCAGATTATGGCTTAATCAGTCCAGCAGGATACAACTACTTTTGTTTCTTCTTAAAGAATTTTGAGTCGGTAGGTCTCTGCTAAGCCCAACTTATTTATTACCTTATGTTCCATAACTTTCCATATGCTAGGAATGAGACAGCGCTCAAGAAAAGGGCTTAATTTTGGGATAGTTCTCATAATAGGGATAGCCATATTTGTGGTTGGAGGGCTTCTGGCAGGTATAACGGATACTCCAGATCTTGGTACAGGAGGGTCAGGAGAAGATAAAGAGGGTGCGCTTCTATCAAAGAACGTTGGATGGATAGGAGAGATATCAACTACTTCAAGGACTCCGCTCCAGCTTGACAAGGTAAATGCAGGGTCCACAGACCCTAACCAGACCGTGGAAAGCTTTGAAAAGATAGAGATAAGGAACAGCGTGCTTGGCTCGGACAACTTTGTCACGGCAAAGTTTGAGACCAGAGAACCAAAGGCGCTATACCTGAAGTTCACTGTGGCGGATGCAAACCCCTCAGGAAAGATGATCTTCAACCTTAACGGCAATGTAGAGAAGAAGCGCGAACTACAGCCAGGCAAGAGCTACACCATAAAGCTTTCAAACATGTCTAAGGGCAAGAACACTCTTCTTCTAGCCGCGGAAAGCCCTGGGCTAATGTTCTGGTCTACAGCGCTCTACGATCTGAGGGATGTGGAACTTGTACTTAACGACAGGTCTTTCAGCCGCAACACGAAGACTTTCAGGCTATTCCCCTATGAAGTTGAAGGATTTGACCAGGGAGAGCTCTCCTTCAGTGTCCATGAGGATGTGGAGGCAAGGGATCCTCTGGTGGTTGACATAAACGGAAGGACTGTAATGGAGAGGAGCGCAGTAAAGAGACCTGAACCCTATTCCAAGAAGTTCTCTGCTTCAGAGACAGATCTAAGACCTGGTGAGAACACTGTGTCTTTCTACACAAGGCCGGGATCGGACTACACTCTCTCCAATGTAAACATAAATCTCGACTATTACGCCACTACATCCAGGAATGTAGTATCAGAGAGTTTTGACCTACCCTTCTTTGACTACAGGCTTATAGACAGCGATGACAGGGGAACCATGACCCTTGATGTTGACAAGATAGGGCTGGAGAAGCCTGTAAAGGTGTCTCTAAACAACAAGACATGGAACAGGATGCTTGAAGGAGGAGAGAACACCTTTGAATTCAGAGGAGGAAGTCTCTTAGAGGGAGAGAATACTGTAGAACTGGTTACTACCGGATCATACAAGATTTCGAGGCTGGAAGTTAAACTTGAGGA
>JAXINT010000101.1:0-3131 GCA_034190605.1 Asbonarchaeaceae archaeon (SeqCode)
TACCCAGACGGAGAGGTCCTGAATGTTGGATTTTCCTCCATGAACCATCAGATCAAGGATCTTACCGACAAGATCAAGGAAGTTGTTGAAAGAGAGACAGGTCAGGATGTAGATATTGAATATAAGAGAGAGAAAGACACCGGTCCAAGCTACAATGTGAGCTTCAAGAAGCTCAGAAACTACATCAAGACAGAACCAAGATTCAACATTGAAGAAGGTATAAAAGAGCTTATCAACTTCTTCAAGGAAGAGTAGATCAGAAGATCAAACGCTCTTAACTACTTCTATAACCCTGTCAAGCTGATCGTAGTTCATGTTAGGGTGGTTAGGTAGGCCTATCATGGTTCCCGCAATCCTCTCGACATTTTCTAAATTGTATTCAGAATAGTCTATGTGTTCCCTGTAGAACTTGCTTGAATAGGGGAAGTTCTTAGGATAAGGATTCTTGTTGAGTAGCAGAGGCTGATTGTAGAGAGGCTCCGTGTACCTGAAACGGGTTTCCACTCCTTTTTCAGACAGTTCTTCCCTGACTTTCAAAGTGTCCTTCCCAATCTTGTCCTCAAGAACTCTTACAGGGAACCAGAACCAGGAATGTTCTGCCCAGCTTTTAACCGTAGGCATTTTCAGCCAGGAAACATCTCTAAGGTTTTTAAGCAGGTATCTAGAGTATTCAGATCGTTTTTCGTTAAGGCGTTCTATTCTATTCATCTGCGCCAGACCCATGGCTCCTGAGAGCTCTGTCATTCTGTAGTTATAGCCCAGGAACTTGTGGGTGTTTCTATCGGTCATGCCGTGGCTTCTGGTCTTCTTTATGCGCTCTATAAGCTCTTTATTGTCGCTTGTGACTCCTCCGCCCTCTCCCGTAGTCATGTTCTTGGTTGCGAAGAAGGAGAATGCGCCGGCATCCCCTATACTTCCAGTTACTTTACCTTTGTACTTTGCACCGTGGCTCTGGGCGCAGTCCTCTATTACCGCGAGGTCATGGTCCTCAGCTATCTCCATGAGAGGATCCATATCACACGGATGGCCGTAAAGGTGTACAGGTATTATTGCCTTTGTTGAGTCAGTTATCTGCTCCTTTACAGATTCAGGCTCCATGTTGTATATGTCAGGGTCGATGTCGGAAAAGCGAGGAACCACATTCTGGTGTAATGCCGCTGTAGCGGTTGAGAAGAATGTAAGAGAAGGAACTATGACCTCGTCTCCTGGTCCAAGGCCGAGCGCCTCCAGGGCCAGGTGTATTGCTGCGGTTCCGGAGTTTAGCGCTGCCATGTGGCCAGTTCCGACAAAGGAAGAGAACTCTTCCTCAAACTGTTCTACATTTTCACCGGAGACATACATTCCGGATCTTATGACCTCTTCAACTCTTTCGACCTCTTCGTCTCCTACGGTGGGTTCTGCAACGTTTATCTGCTCAGGCATGTTATAGGTTGTGTGTAGGATATTTAAAAGTGCTACGAAAAAGACTTAAGCCAATGATTATATACCCTTACGCACAGATTGAGGGAGAGCTTGATTACCCTGAAGGTGCAGACGGCGATATTTATGATGGATGCAAAATCTTTGTGGATCTCAAGCTAGGGGAAAATGTACATATCTCCACCGGAGTTAAAATGATCGGAAAAGAAGCGGTAGAGATCGGTAAGAACTCAACTATCTCTCCCAATGTAGTTATATACACTTCAATGCCAGAGATCAGGCCTAACGGCAAGAACAAGTATTGCCCACATCACAAGCCGAAGTTAGGAAAGGTAGAGATAGGGGATGATGTATATATAGGGGCAAATTCGGTCATAGGTCACGGAGTAAAAATAGCGGACGGAGTTGTTATAGGTGCAAACTCTATGGTAACTGAAAGTATTGATGAGCCGTATACCTTCTGGGCTGGAAACCCTGCAAAAAAAGTTAAACCTCTCGCTAAACCCGACGGATTTAACTAGATGGATTAAAATCTATGGTTCCAAGAGCAGGATAGAAGATGAAAAAAATTCTATATATAGTGCCGTGCTACAATGAGGCAGGAGGGCTTAAGCAGCTTCTTGATAAGATAAGAGACCACAAAAATAAAAATTCAGATATATTAGTAGTTGACGATGCCTCTAGCGATAATACTTCAGATATAGCCGAAAAGGAGGGAGTTAAATCTGTCAGGCACGCCATAAACATGGGCGGGGGGGCAGCCGTTAGGACAGGATTTAAGTATGCAGTAAGGCATGGATACGACTACACTCTGCAGATAGACGGAGACGGACAGCATGATCCGAAGTACGCTGAGAAGGTGTTGGACCCTGTTATAAACGGAGAGGCGGACATGTGTATAGGTTCGAGGTTTATAGAAGATCCCGGATACAAGGTGCCCTTCATAAGGAAATTGGGGATCATCACATACTCCAAGATCGTCACCTGGCTTTCAGGCCAGAATATAACCGACTGCACCTCCGGGTACCGGGCCATACACAGAGGTTTGTTCAAGAAGTTCGCAGACAACTACCCCGACACCTTCTGTACTATAGAATCAGCTATATGGGCGGGACGTAGAGGCTACATAATAGAGGAGGTTCCGGTGGAGATGTCGGAACGGGAAGAAGGCCAGTCGTACCTTACACCGATTAGGATGGCAAAATATCCTTTCCAGATGATTTATGCAATTCTAAGAGCCTTATAGAGATCTAATCTTCCTCTGCGTTTAGAGCAACCTCCTGTGATAGATCATTCAGCTCTCTCCTAGTCCTAGACAAGCGAGCGACAGTATAGATGTTCAAAACCAGAAGTCCTAAGATGCCTATGGTGGATGTAAAAGTATAGGTATAGTACAGCCCTAAGAGAGAGGTTATATATCGGAGGAGGCCAGGAAGAAGAGAAATTACAGCCAGACCCAGGGAAAGAGAAGCACCTATAAAGAAGGACTGGCGGTCTAGAGCATCTCTCCGGCTGAGTTCTACTACTGAAATAAATATGGCTACTGCCACCCCGAGACCGATCCAAAATATCAGGCGCATACTGGCCTATTGTAGGAAAATCTTTTTATGAATGTAGCCCCTTTTAGTAACCAAGGAAAATGGATATACTCTACTTGGTACCGGCATACAACGAAGAGGAGACTATCTCCAAGGTCCTTGAAGGGATAAGAG
>JAXINT010000172.1:0-3114 GCA_034190605.1 Asbonarchaeaceae archaeon (SeqCode)
ATCTGATAATATTTGATAATTATTTATAAACTTTTCGGTATAACGGTGTTATATCGATCCGATTTTTCCAGAGAATTTGAACCTCTCAAAAAAACTACTTTTCTCCATCTCCTTCATCCGATTTCTTTGCCGCTTCCGCGATCTTGTCAGTATTAAGCGTTGGCGCCATGTCCTGTGCTTTCTCTCCAGCCTCTTTCTTCTTTTTAATGCCTTCTCCGATCTCAGAGGCGAAGTTCTTGGTCTTTGACTTGAGCTCGTAGATCTCCTTCTCGTTCAGGTCGTCCAGCTCTTTGTCCTTAACCTTGGACATGACCTTCTCCCACTTGTCGAACAGCTCTATGTATTCGTCCTTAATATCAAGGTGTTCCTCCATGACTTTTGGAAGATCTGAACGATCCTCTGGAGGCTCCACTCCCTCTGACTTAAGAGCAGCGACAGAAGCCTTGAGGAACATCTTATAGTCATCAACTATTCCTTTAACCTTCTTCTGGGATCCCATCTCCCCGACCAACTGATGCATTCTTCTTATGAAATCATCCGTCATCTCCATGTGTTCCTTCACCTCCTCTGCAGTCACTTCCTGAGGATTCTTCTCTGCCACATCGTTGAACTCATGGATCTTCTCAGCTATCTCAACGAACTTGTCGTCAAGCATGTCGTTCTCCACGAACATCTCCTTCAGCGCCTTTCCAACATCCTCCTTGTTAGGAGGTGTCTTACCCATTAGCATTATGGGTGCCTGTCCTGCATTGGCCATCGCCTGCTCCAATTTATGAGGGATGCTCGACCTTATCTCGCGCTCACATTTCTTGTAACCTGCAGCCGCCATCTTTAACCTCTTCTTGACCGCTTCTGTGGTCGACTTTATCTTACCTCTCTCAAGCATCCTCTTTGCAGGCATGAATATACCAGTGTCATACACCGGTTCTCCCTTTCTTAGAACTCCAACTATGAGTGGTTCTCCGTCCTTGATAGACTCCCAGAAATCGGTCAGGAAGGAAAAATACTGTATGGTTATCCTGTCATCTGTATCCTTTGCCAGCTTGGTGACCTTCTTACGTATCTTGTCCTTGGCCTCCTGTGGAACTCCCTTCTCAAGCTTTGTGTCGTCCAGAACAACGAATGTATCGATATCCGACTCGTGTGTATGTCTTCCTTCCGGAACAGAACCGTATACTGCCACGCATTTAACCTTGTCTCCTAATTTGTCGACAAGCTTGTCTGCGAACTCCTCCGCCTTCTCTATGCGCCTGTTCTGGCTCTTCTCCTTCGCTTTCTTCAGCTTCTCTTTAGAACCCATTTCCACTTTAACCCTGTGGGGCAAGTTTTAAAAAGATAGTGAGGTCGATATCTGCAGCCATGAATCTACCGAGTTACACCATCGAAAAACTATATTTATATCTTAAAGTGAAAATCTAGAGATACAAAAATGTCAGAAAAAGACGGGCAGTACATCCCCTATGAAGTATATTCCGAGGTAGTAGAAAGCGATAGAGGAGACGAGACAGGTATTGTAAACCACGGTGGTAGGAGGACCTGGGGAAATGCAGGTGCAGGCCTAGTTGTAGTGACCCAGGAACTGGAGGAAATACTTCTGCTCAAGAGATCTCGAATGGTCAGTGATCCTAATGTATGGGGCATCCCTGGTGGCGCAAGGAAGGAGATAGATGGAGAACCTGAATACCGGTTTATAGAGCCTAGAAAGGATTTAGAGGAGGACCTGGAGGAGAATCTAGAGGATCCTCTTGTAACCGCTGTTTTAGAGGCTGAGGAAGAGCTTGGAGGCCTTCCCAGAGGTAAGATAAGAAAGGATCCGTATACCTATGAGGAATCCGATACTGACTTCTTCTACGACAAGTTTGTGCTAGAGGTTGGTCCCTATGCCAGGAGGGAGTTTGAGCCCGATCTAAACTGGGAACACGATAAATATAGTTGGTGGGAGCTGGACTCTTTAGAGGATATAGACCTTCACTACGGGGTGGAGGACTTCCTCAACAATTACGAACTTTAGGAGACATTATGTGTTCTACATTTCCTCAAGAGTCTCTATACCAAGCAGCTCCAGACCCGTTCTTGTAACCCTTTCAAAAAGCTCTACAATCTTTAGTCTGCGCTTTCTCGTCTCTTCTCCGGACTGCAAAACAGGGTTGTCGTGGTAAAATGTGTTAAACTGCTCGCATAGGTCGGAAAGATAGCTCGCTATCTTTACAGGATCTCGGCTTTTAGCTGCATACTCTACACTTTCTGGAAATTCAGAGATCTTCTTGAGAAGCTGGTATTCGCCGTCTCCGAATTCTCCGGCTAGCTCTCCCTCTGTCTCTGCTTTCTCCAGTATACTGCGGGCGCGCGTGTTTGAGTACTGGAGATATGGTCCTGAGTCACCTTCAAAGGATAGCGCCTCATCCCAGCTGAACTGTATGTCCTTGTTCCTAGATACGGCTAAATTTGCATATTTGAAGGCGCCTATACCTACTGCTTCTGGATCTCCCTCGTATTCTGATCCCTCTATCTTCTCTCTGGCTTTTTCAACTGATTTTTCCAGAACTTCCGAGAGCCTTATGATCCTTCCTTCTCTAGAGGACATGCTACCCTCCCCGAGCCTTACCATCCCATAGCTTACATGTTCACAGCCTTTGTTGTCCATTCCAAGCATTTCTGCAGCTTTGAAAAGTTGTTTGAAATGCAGATTCTGTTCAGAGGCTACCACATACAGGTTTAGGTCAAATCCCTCGTTGCTCCTCTTCTTCAGGTTGCCTAGGTCTCGTGACAGGTACAGTGTGGAGCCGTCAGCTCTCTTTAAGACTGTGTCAGGCATTTCCTCAAACTCTATGTACAGGCTTCCGTCTTCATCCTCCTCTATAACTCCTTCCTCGATTCCTTCCTTGATAACTTCCTCCGTCTCCTCTATTACAGTAGACTCTCCGGTCCACCTGTCAAAGCTTACACCCATCTTCTGATATTCCGCCTGGTGATACTCTATAGAAGCATCCCTAAACATGTTCCATAGCCTTATTGCCTCTTCGTCTCCTTCTTCAACCTTCTTGGACCATTCCTTGCCTTTATCCTCCAATTTTTCCTCTTCTTCCGCTTCCTCGTGGAATTTGACATACAGGT
>JAXINT010000178.1:0-3080 GCA_034190605.1 Asbonarchaeaceae archaeon (SeqCode)
CAGATGCCAGGACAAGAACAGAATCAGGGGTCGGGAGGTCAGAAGAGAGGTGGAAGAGACAGAGAAAGCACAATGCAGAGGCAGGAAATAAGGAAATACCTACTTCTGCTCCTCGGACTTGTAGTTATAGGCGCCTTGGTATGGTTCTTGTTCCTTCTTCCAGGTGTATCTGCAGAGAATGAGATGAAAGCGCAATGCAGCAACTTGTGTAGGGAGATACAGAACAATACAGGAGTTATTCAGGACTCAAAGGCCGTGGAGTACTGCACGCGAGCATTTAAATTGGGAGGGTCCGAAAAGGTTAAAGGAGAGAAAGATAACTACTGCAGTAATGGAGCACACTGCTTCAACAGGTACGAATGCAAGTACCAGGAAAGGGAGATAGATGTGGATGTATGCATAAGTGTGCTGTACAATTATTATAGGGAGTTCAACGAAGAGGATAGACAGACCGCGGCACAGCACGTCGTGGATATATACAAGCCATCAAACAATCAGACAGGAGTTGGAACCTGTGAACTGGAAGAGGGATGGTACCAGGACAAGCTTGAAACACCTTCAGACGTATTAGAGGTGGTGGGAGAATGAGTTCAAAATCTAGAAAGGCGCAGATGTCTCTGGAGATGATAATAGGGCTTGTGATACTTCTAGTTGTAGCCAGCGTGGTTATATCGCTGTTCCTGAATGTTTTCCAGGAGCCAGATGTTGGTAGAAAGACCGTGGAGAGACAGCAGATGGGTAAGGTATGTGGAAACCTGTGTCAGAACTGGAAGGATGCTGAAGGTAAGGCAGCGCTTTCTGCAGCTGTAAACTACTGTACAAGGACGTTCACCTTTGACGAGAACGGTGATGGAAATACCAGGCAGGTAGCAGGATCCGGATTCAACAGCTACTGCGAGAACGGAATCCGCTGCTTCAACGTCAACACCTGCAAGACAGGATTTACAACCCTCAACTACGAGAAATGCAGGCAGCTGATGTGCTCGTACTACACATCCGTGAACGGAGATCCCTACAGCCTTGAGAAGGAGAAGAATGTCCACGACCATATTGCAAGGCTGTTCTCGCCCGAAAATGAAGAGACAGGAGTTGGAACGTGCAACCTTGCGGATCTCAAGGACTCCGCCGGGTACAGGATCGCGACCTGGTACAACCAGAGAGGAAAGGCGTTTGACTTCTATCAGCAGGACGGAGGATCTAGCGGTGTGGGACTTCCATCTCCAGAAGACGGAGGTAGCGGTAGAAAGGCGCAGATAGTCTGCGAGGAAAGGTTCAAGGTCGGAGGGATTGGAGGTCAAGACGGTCAGGACAGTGGAGGAGGTGTTACTGTAGAATGAAGTCTAAAACAATACTCTTGGCGCTTCTAGTGGTAGCTGTAGCAGTTGCCGGATGTACAGGGCAGGATAAGGCAGATACTGGAGACGAGGGAGTGGAAGGAGCCGTGTGTGGAGACGGTGAATGCGCAGCTTCTGAAAGTTCAGATACCTGTCCCGAGGACTGTGGTGAGGGTTCAGAGGAAGAAGAGAGTCTACCTTCTCCTCCAATGCCACCGGGATAGGTCTGATGAACCTCTGTAAAACTGGAACCCCGGTGTGAAGAAAACTTTTTATAGGGAAAGCAACAAAAGAGAGAACTGGTACCTACCTCGAGGTGTAAAAGTTTGAAACTGGACAGAAAGACACTGGCGCTTCTGGCCGCAGTAGCGATAGTTCTCGCAGGTTGTGTTGGCCAGCAACAGACCGAGAAAGAAGGCCCAGGAAATCTACAGATAGTGGTAAGTACAGAGAACTCCGATGTAGAATTCGATGATTTCAACCTGACCTTTGCAGAGGCCACCATAGACACCGGTAGATCCGGAGACAACACCACTATCAACAAGGAGATAGGAGAGAAGGAACTGAACATGCACAAGCTTGCAGGAGATAAAGCCAGCAAGCTGGTTGATATAGAGCTTCCTTCAGGAGAATATGACGGATTGAGGCTTGCTATTAGCGCCGCATACACCACCATAGGTGGAGATAAGGCACCTCTACTACTTCCAAACGGTATAATTGATGCAGAAAACTCCTTCGAGGTGTCGGCCGGAGAGACAACCAGGTACATGGTCAAGATCAAGGCCTCCCAGATAGGAGAGTTAAACCGATACACCGTTGTACCGGTGAATCAGAAGACCGGTATATTAAAAGCATCCAGCAACATTGAAATAATGGAATAGATACCATGACAGCAAAAACCGGGTTAAGACTGGCGGTACTGGTTGCAGCAGTTCTGATGTTGACAGCCTCAGCTTCAGCTCTAGAAGCAGGTCTGGAGCCAGAGGGAGCTATAGAACCTGGAGAAGCATTAAGGTATACCGGTGGAGGAAGTCCGGATGCAATATACTGGTGGGTCTACACCGGTGAGTTCGGCGAGAACGAGAGGATATTCGATCACGGGTCAGGTGTAACTTTCATGCCGAGCTCCAGGCTGGAGAAAGGAAAAGAATACAAGGTAATGGTATATTCCGAGGATGTGGACGCAGGGGAGAAGGACACCGCAAAGTCCAGCTTTATCATAAAGAAGGAGAAGACCAAATCAGACGTTCAGATCCAGGCTCCAGGACAGGGAAGTCCAGAAGCCATAATCAACGCTGAGAAGAACAGCGTAACAGAGGGAGAGATGCTGAAGCTAAGTGCAGAGGAAAGCTACTCTCCAAACGGAGATATCGCGGAGTACAGGTGGAAGATAGGTGAGGAGGTTAAGAAAGGAAAGACGATCGCACCCAAGTTCTTCCAGCCCGGAACACGGACAGTTGAGCTGACTATAACGGACAGTCAGGGTGAAACAGCCACTGCAACCAAGAAGATAAAGATCGGGAAGGAGGAAGAGAAATTCGTCCACGCACAGATAATGGATGCGGAGGACGGTGAGGCAGTATCATCTATCAAGGCTATCAAAGGAAAGACCATGCACCTGGAAGCAGATACAACCGATCTTCCTCCAAACGTTACATACAGGTGGAAGATAGGAAGCAACCAGGACTACATCAAGAATCCGGACAAGAAGGGATACAGGACCGTGTCTAAAGGCTCTGATAGGTT
>JAXINT010000041.1:0-1054 GCA_034190605.1 Asbonarchaeaceae archaeon (SeqCode)
TAACTCTCTTTGCAACAACGCTTTCGAAGAAATTATCCTCATAAGGCATATCGTGTCCACTGGCTATCTCAGCATTAAAAGAGTCTGGAACTGCCTCTATATTGGCTGGTTCGGGCTCCACACCATAATCAGCTTCTTTAAATGGCTCCTTGCCAAACCCCACATCCAAACAGGGTTTCTCGGTATATTGGGAGATAAGGTCATCATGCCACTTATAAATTCTTTTCAACAGAGGGTACCTATCAATCTCTCTAGGTTCCTCATCAATAAATTTATCCTCATCCTGCATACCAGATAGGTTGAAGCGACACATTTATTAACTTGATTGCCTCTCTTCATCCAGAATCAATGTAGCCAAGATCTCTTAACCTTTTTCTGGTTCTCTCATCAACCTCAGTCTTCTCAGGCTCAATTACGCTGCCGTGCTGAGATAGGCTTATATCGGCATCCTCCATTAAAATCCTGGTGTCAAAATCTTGCCACAGGACGCTGGCCTTGTTGTTCCAAGGGGCAATGGTCAGAGCCTGATCTCTTGATTCTTCAATAAGGTTCTTGCCGTGCCATTCTTCAGGTATATCGATTCCCAGGCGGCCTAGAATTGTGGGCGCGATATCAAGGTGGCTCATCTGTTCTGCTTCCAGTTCAAAACCTCCAAACACTGAAGGAACATTAGTAACTGTCTCAGGCAGCCTCCTTCTCCATCCCTGATGGTAGTAATAGCCTCCCTCTCCAAGCTCCTCACCGTGGTCGGCGGTTATTACATAGATAGGATCGGAATCAATCTCATCAAACAGCTTCTTCAACTGACTATCAACACGTCTTAAAGAGGCTCTGTACTTCTCCTCAAGGAGTTCTGCCTCTTTATCAGAGAGTCCTGAGCTCCAGAAGCTTTCTGGAGAGGCAAACTCTGCCTTTCTGTCGAGAGAATCGGGAATAGCTTCATCGTCGTGGCCATAGGGTCTGTGGCTGTCAAATAGATGTATCCACATGAATCGAGGAGGCTCAGCCTGGTTGAACTCCTCTACCGCTCTTGAGACCGCCTCTTCGCCACGAG
>JAXINT010000041.1:1064-3024 GCA_034190605.1 Asbonarchaeaceae archaeon (SeqCode)
CCGCTCCTTGTGGAAAGAAGCGCCTGTATATTCTTCTAACTATCTCAAAGCTTCCTAGAACCTCTCTCAACTTGGTTGTCCTGTTCTCAAAGGGATCGAACTCTCTGTCAAAAAAATCCTCGTACAGGTCAAAGCCATCATCAAAGCCCATAGAAGGGAGTACCTGGGGGCCTGGAGCAAAAGCCATGCACGTATATCCATCATCACTCAGAACCTGTGGAAGTGTCGGGCTGACGGGCCTAGTCTCCAGAGATGCTCTGTAGCTTGAGGAAAGAATAGCAGAGGTAGAAGGCCTAGTGTAGTGTCCTACAGTAGAAGCCTCCACAATATCATGGGAAGATAAAAACTCCATCTCATCAGTAAAGTCCTTTCTCAGGGATTCGATAGTTACCAGTACAACATCTTCCATGGAGGAAATGTTCTACTCTCAACCTTAAAAAGATTTCGAGAGGAAACATCTGCAGGGATGGCAGATAAGACACTGATTATTGGACTGGACGGAGCAAACTGGGAGCTTCTGGATCCCTGGATAGAGGATGGAGAACTTCCAAACCTGGAGGAATTAAGAGAGAGCGCAGTCTGGGGAGATCACAAGAGCCAGTTGCCTCCGACAACCTTTCCCAACTGGAAATGCTATTCCACAGGTCTTAATCCAGGAAACCTGGGAGTCTACTGGTTCGAGATTATTGACATGGAAGAGAAGATGCTTTCCATACCTGACTCAAACAGTTTTCAGGGAAAGGAACTGTGGGACTATCTCAACGACCACAACCTAAAGGCAGGAGTAATAAACATGCCTACAATGTATCCTCCAAAGGAAATAGACGGATTTATAGTTTGTGGAGGTCCAGGAACAAGTGATTCAGTTTATAGAGATATTTCAGGAGGCTATACCCATCCAAAAGAACTGGAGGAAGAGCTGGAGAGGAAAGAATATCCCGTGCATCCAAAACCTCTGCTTACATCAAGGGAGGACAGCGAAGAGGAGGTAGAGGCCATTCACAAGGTTATAGAGGAGAGGTTTGAGCTTGCGATGGATAAGATGGAAGAGGTCGATGTTCTACATGTCACTTTGTTCTACCTTAATGTCTTACAGCACTTCTTCTGGAATGAAGAACCTACAAGGAAGGCATGGAAGATTATAGACAGTTATCTGGGTAAAATAAAGGAAAAATGCGATAAAGAGGGCTATAACCTTGTGCTCATGTCGGACCACGGATGTACAGAGATACACACCGAGTTCTACATAAACAAGTGGCTGGAAAAGGAAGGATACTACAAGAGGAAGGCGCAGACCAGTGACTTCCTGAGAAAGATCGGGTTTAACAGGGAGACCCTTATAGGTATAGCAAAGAAGTTAGGGGTGGAAAAGATAGCGGAGTATGCGCCAGACTTTATACAGAGGCTTATTCCGCATAAGAAGGGCGCAGTCAGGTCTCAGAAGCTTAAACAGGCAGATCTAGATCAGACCGTGGCTGTAGCTAGCGGTCAGGGCCCAATCTACATGAACATGAGTAGAGATGAAAAAGGTTACGAGGAGAAGAGAGAGGAGATTATAGAGAAACTTAGAGATCTGGAAAGCCCGGTTACAGATGAGAAAATATTTGAAAATGTATATAAATCAGAGGAACTATACGGAAACCTGGAAGGCTCGTCTCCGGATATAGTAGTGTCGCAGAAGCCCGGAGTTACGGTGAGTGATAGAGTAGGTTCCGGAGATATATTTGACAGTCCGAGGAAATGGCTTGCCGAGAACAAGCAGAGAGGTATGGTGCTTTTCTACGGCAAGGACTTCCGTAAAGGTAAAAAGGTTGAAGGGTTTGATATACTGGACATAACTCCTACAGTGTTGCATACCGTTACAAACGAGACACCAGAGGTAAACGGGAGGAGCTGGAATGAGACAAACCGAGAACTCAGAAAAGTTGACTACCAGGGCGAAGAACTGGATATATAGGCA
>JAXINT010000043.1:0-2925 GCA_034190605.1 Asbonarchaeaceae archaeon (SeqCode)
CGAATGGTGGCGGTGCAGAATTGTTGAATTTTCCCCAGTATTTCCATCCTGATACTGGGTTGGCGAATTCCTTGACCGCTAATGGAAGTATCAACGGTTCCCTTGTTGAAGGCCGATCCTACAACCGGCAGGATATCACTTTTGTTAACAGGTCCTCTGGCAGGCGGTTCCTGGAGTTTGATGGGCGCTTTGACCTAGAAGATGTTGATCTGGATGAACTGACTATAGAGGCTACGGATAACAAGGTCGCTGTCAATACCTCGGGAACAACAGGTATGAGCGACAACCACACCTTGTTCGTGCCTAACAACAATAACGGAAGCGGTGTCAGGGTCTGTCCTGGCGCTTCTACTGCTGGAGATGTAGGTTCTGGCTGTCCTGATAGTATCAACTTCTCTGGCCCGTTCCCTGAGACCAAGGATGGAATAACCGCTGACCTCGCGAACAGTGGAAAGGAGCTTAGCCTGGTTAATCGGTTCGGCATAACTGATGACGTTAGAGGAGTGGAGATAAAGCCTGATGGCACTAAGATGTTCCTTCCGGTCAGGAAAGGAGGTGACGAAATACTGGCATACAACCTCTCAACACCCTGGGATGTCTCAACAGCCAAGTTCTCCCAGTCAATGTCCGCTACACAGATAAGGGACGTACAATTCAAGCCTGATGGCACGGAGATGTTTAGAAGCTGGACAGGCGTTTACAGCGATAAAATTATAGAATACCATCTTAGTACGCCCTGGGATATCTCTACTGCATCTTCTGTGAATTCAGAGAAGTTTGGTATCGAAAATGAAAGAGGCTTCACCATATCTGAGGACGGAAAGGTCTTGTACACAGGATATAACGACCAGATTGTCGAGTTTGAGATGTCAACACCCTGGGACACCTCCACCATGTCTCAGACAGAGACAAAGGACCTTTCGGAAGATATTCCGGGAAGCGATGGATGGAACGGGATAACTATATTGGACAAAGGAAAAGAGCTCCAGGTTATATCGGACGGTTTTAACGAGGACGCGGTTCTATTAACCTACAAGCTGTCTGAGGCGTTTAACCTTTCCACGGCTAAGTTGGTCCAGAGAATCAATATGACTCAGTTTAATGACAGTGAGAGGTTTACAGGCTTGGTTTTCGGAAAAGATAAGTCCTGGATGTATTCCTATGAATCTAAACATCAGTTTGTTGGCCAGTACGGTGTTGTAACCCGTTCCGGAGAATACCGCCTTGATGGATTCACGAAAGACGGTGGAGGCGGACTTTTAGGTCCAGTCGGGGAAGAGGAGGAACCGGTTACTGGAGACACTACTGCGCCTCTCGTAGAATGCTCCGATTGCCATGCAAAGGATGTCGTTGACGTGGGAGAGGACCAGGTGTTCACTCCCGTGGTCAATGACAGCTCCAACTTCACAGTATACATCTGCGGAGACAGAGAATGTTCCTCCCAGGATCTTCTATGCATCAACAGCTCCGGAAGCAAATGCACTTCCTCCGCAGGACCTGACTGGGACTCCAGCCAGAACTACTGGGTCAGAGCTATAGATTCCGCCGGCAACTCAAGAAAGGTCTATGGAGGAAGGTTTATCGTTAGAAAGGAGCTACTGGATATAGGCAGGAAGAAGAAAGTTAACATATCTCTGGAAGGGGAAGACACCAGAGTACTATACGTCCACAACTCTGACGGTGTACCACATTCCTATGTCCTTGAGACAGAGGTCTCCGAAGGTGACGGAAGACTCTTCACCTCTCTATCCTCTGGCGGTGAGTCAGGAGAGGACTTCATAAGGTTTGAAGTGGATTCCAAGTCCACGAGATCCATTGTTTCCACTTTCCGAGCTGCTTCCTGTTATAGGAGGTGTGTGAAAGATGTGACCTTTGTGCTTAGAAATCTGGAGACGGGAGAGACCGACTCTGTTACTGTGCCCGTAGAGATCGAGAGAAAGGAGACCGGTGTTTCAGCTCCGGGTATAGGCCTGTTCCACTTTGTGTTCATAGCATTTCTGTCACTTGTCTATCTCTTCTACAGAAAGGTTCCTGCTGCGAGGGATAGTTCATGATCACGGTTCTCAGGCTTGGACACAGAAGAGGTAGAGACCAGAGAATATCTTCCCATGTAGGTCTTACAGCCAGACAGTTTGGAGCGGATAAAATAATCTATTCAGGGGAAAAGGACGATAACATGCTTGAAAGCCTTAGAGATGTCTCCGACCGGTGGGGAGGAAATTTCAAGGCAGAGTACAGCGACAGCTTCCGCAATATTATCAGAGATTTTGAAGGAGTATCCGTCCACCTGACAATGTATGGTAAGCCTTTTAAAAACAGAATTGAGGATATAAAAAAAGATAGAGAACTCCTCGTAGTTGTCGGATCTGAGAAAGTTCCTAGAGATATATATGACCTTGTAGACTTCAATTTAGCTGTCGGAAACCAGCCTCACTCGGAGGTAGCGGCTATTGCTATATTTTTGTACGAAATAAATGGGGGAGAGATACCTTCAGGCTTCGAGGACGCGGATATTGAGGTGGTTCCTTCTGACGGAGGAAAGAAGACTGTAGAGGGTTGAACCAGGATTGACGGCTTTTATAAAAGTAGGGATTAAAGATAGCCCTAGGTGTTTTCAGAGATGAATGGAGAAGAAGGTGGAATGTCTGGACAACAGTTCATGCAGGTTCTACAGCAGAAGGTAGGGAACCTAGAACTGACTCTGAACGCTCTACTCGCCGTACTTACTGAGAACGATGTCGTATCTCAGGACGAGGTAAATGACAAGGCGCAGGAGATAGTTCAGGAGATCCAGGAGCAGCAAGCAGAGCAGGCAGAGTAATTTCCTCTTGCACTTTCTTTCAAATGCCTGTAGAGCGCTTTCCGGATAGTTTTATCTTCACCGTTGGAGAAGACCTCTTCCTCAGTTCCTTTCGGAATTTAGGT
>JAXINT010000130.1:0-2875 GCA_034190605.1 Asbonarchaeaceae archaeon (SeqCode)
AGTTCTGAGAAAGTTTGATATACCATCTTTGTTAAGAATTCTGTATGGCTGATGATAAACACCCGTTTGTGGATGAGACGGCACGGAAGACTTCAACTATCGTGACGAAAAACTCGATCGCTATCCCGCAGGACACTCAGAAGTTCAAGAGGTCGGAGAGAGCCTGGAACTGGGAGAAGATCGTTGACCTGTTTTTTCCTGAGGAGCAGTCGCCGAAGCGTAACAAGTATGCCAAGATCTTTCTGCGGGAGCTGAAGGAGGAAGGAGAGATCGATTCTGAAAAACTAAACGCTTTCGATGAGTGGGGTCACGAGAAAGGTAAGAGCAACCTGAAGAACAAGATCCTGCCTAAGTTAAGGAGGTTAGGAGTGATTAAATACGAATACCTTGAGTATAGAGGTCAGCATGAAGGCAAGAAAGGTCGCAGGAAAGTTATCAAGCCGGCAAGAACGTTCTCATCCATCCTTGACTCAATGGCGAACGGCTGGGCGGCTTATGAGTCATCTGCTTTTGAGTGAAGCACTGAACCCTATTTCCATGAAAATTTACTTGCTAGGGAATGGCTTCGCCTAGCAGCAGTAATTCAAAGGCTTCTGGCTGCCTATAATGCTGTTGCGGTGACGACTTCTGCCTCTGGGTGGAGCTGTGTCTGTGCTTGCATGTTTTGCTCGCTCTGTGCTGCCAACTCAGTTTCGAAGTCGCGTGTGTTTGCGTCTATTTTCGGCACCTTTGTTTTGGATAGTCGCATGGGTGTGCGACGGTACTGCGTTAACTTCAGAGACTAGATAGGTTCCGGAGGCAGATTCCACCTTGCAAGCAGGACCTGCCCTAAGTTTCCAAACTGCAGGTTGTAGAGGTGGCAGGCTGGAAACTTTGTGTTGGTTTTTGGTTTCGCGGTCGGCGCGTGACTCCAATCTTGGAGTCAAGGCTTCATTCCGCTTCACTCTGCCAGGAAGTTAATAATGTGAGAAGTATTAGCCTTGACCCTGGAATAGCTGCAGCTCACCGGCATCACATGCTCGGTGGTGAACCACATAGTGTTATTCAGGGTCAAACTCATTACGATCTATAACTTTAATGCATTCTGACACTTATAAGCTTTTCTCAATCCGGAAGGTGTTGTCTAAAGAAACGATCCGTCAGGCGCTGATGGACGGTCTCAAGCAGTTTCTGAAGGTTCTCGGCATCGTACTGGTTGTATCTTACCAGTTTGTCCAGAGCCTCTTCATCTTCGTTCTTCTCATACTTCTTCCAGAGCCGGATAGCCTCTCTTCCGTCTATATCCTCCAGCTCCCTGTCGATTCCAAGCTGTTTCTCAATCTTTTTCAGCCCGCCGTAAAGATTGATTCTCTTGCATGTATGCATCAGGTCGATATGTGGATTCTGTATCTGGAGGTCGAAGTTGTGTTCGAGAAATGGTCTATCAAACATCTTGCCGTTGAAGGAAACAATAACGCTTGAATCATGGAACTCCTTTCTCAGGTTTTCCGCTGTAAGATCTTCTCCGCGGATAAGAGTTTTTGACTCTCCGTTCCTGTAGAGGCTTACAGTCGTGACTTTGTTTCTCTGCTTGTCAAGCCCGGTTGTCTCGATATCGAAGAAGCACGCAGATTCCTCAAAGTTGCGGTAGGTCCGCCATACCTCCCGGTTAGGAAGCTTATCGCCGAAGAAAACGCTGTTGCCGACTTCCAGGTTTTTCCTGGCTTTGGATAGAAAGCCTTCTAGTTTTGATCTCTTGTTATCGGATATTGCTTCAGCGTTAGAAATTTCGTCCCAGTGGGTTACGTTGTTCTTCCAGAGCTTCTGTTCGGTTTTCTCACCTATCCCGGGCGCCAGAATAAAGCTGTTCTCTATCCGCATAAGAAAAAATAATTGAAAAGTAGAGTTAAGAAAGGATTTATCTTGACGCCTTGATGTCGTCCGCCTGAACTGTCTTCCGTCCTGCGTGTTCGGCGTAGACCTTTGCGTCACGGGCTCGTTCCTCTGCGTGCTCCTCTAGTTCGTCTCTTAGTTCCTCTACTGCGTCTTCTGAGACACGGTGAGCTCCTGCCTGTTTGATAATCCTCTTGACTGGTGCGAGTGGTAGTTCTGCCATGTTTGTTCACCTCCGTACAGAAAGATTTGGACTTTCCTACTATAGGATGAGCTCTGGCGCCTTATAAATATACTGCCGGTGTAGAACGCACCTTTTGTTTAACCGAGCGTTCTTTGCCAAGTTCAGGTCAAAACCTCTCGCTCTGCAGGTTTTCAACCTGTTCACCCGCCGTAAAGTTTCCTCAGGTGGTTTAGGCAGGGATTTAGAGCTGCTTCATGTCCAGTTCTATCTCTTCTTTGATCTCTGCAATGCCGTAATATCCCTCCAGGACCGGTCCAGGGTTGATGACCTCTGTACCTTCTATCCTGTCGATCCCGCGTGATTCATGGATGTGCCCGGTAAGCACAAGATCGAAGTCCTTTTCCTCTATGAGTTCGCGGACTTCGGTGCTTCCAACGTGATCACCTTCCACGATGTCCAGATTTGTTGCGGCAGGTGGCTGGTGGATTACACCTATCTTGGTGTCGGACTTCATCCGGTCGAATAAAGTTTCAAGTGCGGTCCTGATCTCCTCTCCTTCTGGCTCGAACGGTGTGTCGAAAGGTGTCTGACCTCCGCCGAATCCTACCGTGTCAAACTCTTCGAAGCTGGCGATCTTCTTGTGGATATTCATCCTGCGCTGGATCAGTTTCTTAACACAGGCTTCCTCAGGATCCATGTTGCCCGGAACTGTCTTCGTCATCAATTCCTGTTTCTCGAACACGTCCAGTACCTCGGAGAGCTTTCCTTCGTAGTCGTCGAACTCCCGGGCATCGCTGAGGTCTCCGGCGCAGAGAACTG
>JAXINT010000093.1:0-2792 GCA_034190605.1 Asbonarchaeaceae archaeon (SeqCode)
ACCAAAAATGAGCGCCCTGATAGAGTTATAGAAGTAGGTCTTTGATATTGATTTGTGGGTCTTGCACCCACATCGCCGGGGGCGAGATTTGAATTCGCGTTCCTGGGGGGGAAAGCGGTTATAAACCGCCCGCTCTTTACCTGACTGAGCGACTCGATGAAATTCCCGGCAGGGAATTTCACTCGATCGGTTGAAATCTTCGATTTCAAGAGCCCCGGCAGCTTTTCCTTTTCCTTTTTCTATATTAGGTTTAAGAAGCTGTTTGTGGCGGTAGAAACCACATTTTCACATTCTAGAGATAAAATGGAAGTGTTAACATTCGTCTTGTTTGATGAGAAGAGGTGGGCTGGTATTTTTTAGAATTCTGCTTGGCTGTGAGATAAAGACAACGCACGGTTCTTATAGAAAAATGAAGTCATGCAGCGCCCTTTTCCAGTTCGTTGAGAATGCTGTGCAGCGTCTCATTGCACCGGTTGAACTGCGCGTCAGGTATTTTCCCGTATGGACCCTGGAGGCTGTCCCGGTAGTGTTCTCCGTCCACGGCTTTCCGTACTGCCTGGGCATGTTTCTTTATAGTGTCTGCATCGCATTTTTCCTGGATAAGAGCTGTGACAACATCCCGGTCCAGGTCTTCGCCTGCAAGCATGAAAAGATCGCGTATATCCTGCTTCCGGGCGGATACGAACTTCATGGCGAACAGGAGTTCAGGGTCGACTATGCGTAGTTCGATGTGGATCGGGTTTGCTCTACCGACTGTTGTACGAACATCCGAATGCCGCCTAAACATGTCTGCGTTAAAGATTATACCGGTGTTGCGGTCCTCTACTGCTCCGTTCAGCAGGTCAAAGGATACGTCTTCTTCCCTGCTGACATAGCGGATATACTGGCCGTAGGGCACATCTCCTTCCCCGGCTTTTTCAAATCCCTCTTCTCTGAGCGCTTGTTCTATCTTTTCCAGGTTGTCCAGCACAACGAGGTCGCAGTCTACAGAAAAGCGTGGTGCGGTGTAGGCGTTGATCGCGTATCCTCCGATAAGCACAACACCGTCTTTTGGCAGTTTCTCCAGTATTTCAAGGACAATGCGTTCGCGTTTCTGTATCATAATGTTTTCACCGCTTTCTCTGTTACGCGTTTGTCAATCTTTTCAGTTGTTTTAACATCGTACTTCTGTTTTAAGTAGGCTAAGGGGTATTCGAACGTGTTGATGTTCTCCTCGCAGTACTGCACTGAGTTCTTCAATGGTTCAACCGGGTATTTGTCATGTTTAACCCGGTTTAATGTTTCGCGCGGTTTTAATATGACGAACTCTCCCAATGCGGGCTTGGATTTTCCGATGAACGCGGTGATTCGATGTTCGCGGAAGTGTCCGACCCAGTCTTCCACGTCATTTTCCCTGACCTGGATATAGTAGGGTGAGTGTTCCCAGCTCCGCTGGACATATGTGAAGTCGGTCCATATTTCAACAGCGCTCGCTTCAGTGTATGCATATTCCATGTCCGCCTCTTCCAACAAGTCAGGGACGCGGAACTGGATCATGCCGTGGAATATTTCCTCCGGCGGGACACAGACGTAGGCGCCGCGTTCCACCTGCCTAATCCATCCTGCTTCTTTCAACACGTGTAAGGTCTTCTTCACCATGTCTTTTGAAATGTACCGTGCCAAGTACCTGCTGGAGAATTCACGCTCTCCAAACCGCTCTTCCAAGACTGCGTAGGCTTTTTGTGCGTATACTGGGACTGGCTGCACCATGGTTACCCATAAGGTAACCTATATTTATAAGTGTTTTGGTTACTTATTAGGTAACTAGAGAGTTGAAATATTTAAGCGCATAGTTTCTGCGCAACAGAAGCTTTACAATGAGAATGCGCTATTCTTGAATTTGATAGGTTCGTCCTCTCCATCCAGTCCTGTAGTAAATTATTTAAGTCACGGGGTGTAACTTTAGGGTAGGAAAGAGGCTGTATAGAATGGTACTTGCTGAACAGATTTTAAGACGCCTGGAGAATCTGGGGTTGAGAGAATATATTCTGCCTTTCCTTCTAATATGGGCTATATTCTATGGTGTTTTGAGGTCAATAAAGATATTTGATGAACAGGGCAGAATAGATGTTGTGGTTTCTGTTATAGCAGCCTTTATCTCCACATTCTACACACCTTTTGGAGGACAACTTTCTACCTACATGATAAACTTGTTTGGTTCTATCTCGCTCCTCCTCGTAACAATGTTAGGTTTCTTCTTGCTTACAGGGATGATGATGGGGAAAAGCGGTAGAGACAAGATAAAGAAATATAAGGGCAGAATACTGGTAGGAGTGGCTGTTGCGGTAGTATTCCTATTCATATCATATGGAGGCGGCCAGATGCTTGGAGTTGAAGTGCCATTCATCTCTCCTGGCGATATCTATCTTATTCTGATAATAGGTGGTATCATAGCATTCATGGCCTGGACTATGGGGGCTATTGGAAGAGGGGAGTGGGCGGTTATAAGTAATGATGGAGAAATTCTCCGTCGGTTTGGTACTAAAGAGAGAGCAGAAAGTGCAGCTGGTGAAGGCCAAGAGGTTAGACATATAACTGAAGCATAGGTAGGTGTATAGCTAATGTCACTTTTCCAAAATCTGATTCAAAATCTGCAGAACGTAGGATTCTTCCAGTATTTCCTGCCGTTTGTACTAGTTATGGCTGTTTTTTACGGTCTTCTGCGCAAGTTTGAGCTGTTTGAAGATAAGGCAGTGGATGCCACAGTCGCGCTAGTGGCAGCGTTTCTATCACTATTTGGGCTGGCAGCAGTA
>JAXINT010000141.1:0-2783 GCA_034190605.1 Asbonarchaeaceae archaeon (SeqCode)
GAGGAGCCTGAGTATGGCCCTCCAATATGACATTTCAAGTATGGCAGGACCCGGACTAGGTCAGAGCGTTCAAATCCTTCTATTTTAAGCACCGTTTATCAAGCAAGAAGCAGGGCATTTATAGGCTGCTTCATTTCTACATAGGGCCTCCTATGTAATGTAAGTGCTTATAGGAGTATAGCTAGGAGAAAGAAGAAGAGTTCTATCAACAGATAAACTATACACAGCACCAATCCTACGTCATGTAACCTACCTCTAATCGTGCTATAAAATATAGCTGAAAGAAACAGGATAAAAACAACATCTATTCTGATAGTGATGATATTATAGAAAAAGATAAGAGCTGTGATAGCATAGACTGAGAACTTCAGTACGTCCATAAAAAATCCCGGCGGGAGAAAATTACTGCTGTCGGAGCCTGCTTTATTGCTTTTCTCCAATTCTTCATCATCAAGCGGCTGAAAAGAGTTTTCCTCTCCCTTTCTTTCTGCTTCTCTTACAGCATCCATAGCAAAACCTCTCTTATATCCGTCTTCCACTAGGGAATCTATTATTTCTTGATCGCTCCATCCTTCCTCCTTCATATCAACTATCCACTGTTCCAGCTCTCTATCCATATTTTTTCACCTCTCTTTCTACCTTCTTTACAGCCCTGTAAGCATACCTCTCCCCGTATCCCTCATCGACCAGAGAATCCACTATCTCATTTACCGCCCAAGGCTTCTCCTCCAGCTTCTTCTTTATCCTCTTCTTCAAATCTCTGTCCAGATTCAGCTTTTTCCCACAGTCTTTACAAAAGCCGTTTCCACCCATACAGTATGCAGATACTCTGAGATCGTTAGAATCACCGAACACTATCAAAGCACGATAGCTCCGGCCTTCCCTGAACTTAGCAGGGTATGAGATAACTTTTTCTCCTGAACGCCAGGAAGAAATGTTAGCAATCTCGAATTCAGTAAGAGACGCATTTAGATCTTCACTAGGACCGTTAATTTCCACGGTCACTCTCGAACTTATCTCCCTAGTTCCCACATTTTCCATAACCGCTCTGAAATGTCTTGTGCAACTTACGTTTTTCAGCTTTACGCTCTGGTATTTTTTTGGAGTTATGGAACAGTCGTTACTAACCACAAAATCTTTTGGAACCTCCTCTACCTGAAGATAATTTTTCACAACGTCCCGTCTATTTTTAACCAGATTTATGAACCCGTTGTAGGCTTCCACAGGTTGGAACTTAGAAGGATTGCAATCCCTAAAAGTAGGGCAACTCCTATTAAAACCCTCTATCACTCTCTCCCTATTTAACCTGATTTTTTCCAGCACCAGCTGTGTTGCAGCTACCACACCCTCCCTTGAAAATGAATCTCCAGCTATATCATTAAGGTTCTCGCCTGTTCCGCCGCAAAACGTCCCCGGACCTGAAAGCGTTCTTCCAAGCCCTCCAACATCCTGTAAGCTTTTGGAAAAAACATACAGATTTCCTGAAGCTTCAGATAAAGCCCAATTAGTGGCCTCTGTAGATAGAGGAGGTAAGATAAAACGGTATCTTAAGGCGTGTCGATATGGATCTTCGGACTGCTCAAAGAAGTTTTCTACGTTTGGCAAAACCTTTTTGTCCTCAGCCTTTTCAAGCTGGGCAATAGCGGTTTGAGCATTCATATAGTTCAGACCAAAACCTGCGGAGAATACGAGAAGGAATGCCGCTAGAAGCAACCAGGAGAACTTTCCAAATTTCTTCCAAGAAATCGGGACAGCAAAAGCTGCGACTGCAAGCATGTTAAAGTTGATCCAGAGAATTACAAATATGCCATCCCTCGTTGAGGGGAGCTGTGAGAATGTCCCTGAAAATTCGTATAGCACTCCATTTACAGCCATATACCCTCCTACCAGAACAGCTGCAGAAGCCGCATTCCACCAGCCATCGTAATTGCCTCTAGAGAAAACTTGGTATAGGCCAGAAAGCAACTGGAATGCTAGAATAAGGACTATAATGTATCGAGACAGTCCGGGACCGACTATGTAAAACAAAACATTTGTGTGGGTGGTCGAAAGAGTTGAATACATATAGGCACCGAAAAACGCGGTAAATAGAAGCAACCAAGTATAAGCCTGCCAGTTTTCTAAAGCAGAGTTTTTTTCTGCTCCTCTGTCCTTTGTATCAGTATTTGCAGCTTCTTTAAGGACCCCTTGTATGGCTTTTTCGCCGTATCCTGCGTTTCTTAAACTCCTTTTTATTTCCTGCTTTGATAAGCCGTCTTCCAACTTATTATACGCCCAACGAATCAGATCATCATCCTCCATTCTACTTGTTCATAGGATTCTACTACTTTAAATGTATTAATCCGGGTTAGCGATAAGATTAGCAATAAGAACCTGTAGAGAAGGAACTGAACCCTTCGTACGATGGCAGGACCCGGATTCAGAACGCCTGCCAAGGATCAGGCGGCAATCCTATCTTGGGTCCGAAGGACCCAAGGCCCACCGGAGGTGGGCTCTTGCGTGTCAACCGAGCGTAACCAGTTGGCAGGACCCGGATTTGAACCGGGGTCCACTGCACCCAAGGCAGCGATGATAGGCCACTACACCATCCCGCCACCAGCCAAGGATCTGGTGGAGATCCTCTCTTGGGTTCCGTAGGAACCCAAGGCCCATCGGAGATGGGCTATTGCATCCTCAGTGCGTAACCTGAGGATTGATAGGCCACTACACCATCCCGCCGTTATCTGAGAGGATTCTTACAGGAAGTTTTTAAGTATATCCTTTTGTTCCCGGAGCACGCTTTT
>JAXINT010000013.1:0-736 GCA_034190605.1 Asbonarchaeaceae archaeon (SeqCode)
CTCTATAATCTCTTTTTTCTCCTTTTCTGTCTTTTCTCTGGCATCATGCGCTATTCCTCTGTATTTCTCGAACTCGCCTCCGGATACCGGTTCTGGCTGTGGAGCCATATCTGCCAGTGCTTCGAGCCTCTCATCGACCTCTTCCTTCTGTGCTATGATATCGGGCTGGAACTTGAGTTCAAGAGTGTTTTCCGAGTAGAAGCCTTTCTCTTCCAGTTCCTGCTTGTAGTTGTGGAGAGCTATCAGTCTCCATACTGCTTCAAATGCTCCAAGAAGCTCAGAACGGATCCTCCTCAACTGTTCCTCTGTCTCTATATTACCAGCTATATCCGATGCGATACCTATGAACTCATCTATCATGTTAAGGGTCTCGTCTTCTTCTATATCAGGAAGATGATGGAGAAGCCTGTAGAGCTTCCGAGGCGCCTTTCTAAGGTCTTTAACTCCACCGGATAGGTGGTCGTTATCCAGCTCTTCCTTTATCAGGTAGAGTTTCCTGTCCTTTTCCGCGTATCTGCGGTCTATCAGCTCTGTCGTGGTCTGTATATCAGAGTAGTCCTCCAGCGTCTCATCTATCGCATGATCTAATCCATTTACATCTCGTGGTGTCTCGGGTGCTGGTCCTGTTACTGCCCCTGGATCGACAGCGCACATCTCTCCATACATGTACCATGCGACCGGCAGTCCCAGGTCGAGCCTGTCGTTGACAACTGCGAGGAGCTTGTGCAGCCAGGTG
>JAXINT010000013.1:746-2760 GCA_034190605.1 Asbonarchaeaceae archaeon (SeqCode)
CCCACTCTCTTCCCCTGCTTCTCCAACCCCTCTTCGAGCCTCTGGTAGATGTAATGCGCCAGCGCTCTATCCTCTTTGTCAACCTCCAGGTTGAAGTAGCTCCCGGTCTCACCATCTCTCGTGTTAATGTCTGTCTCCAGGTAGTAGATCTTCTTCCTACTGTCAGAATCATCCTTCCTGTAACCTACAACCCCGACCTCCTCCAGGCTGTCCAGGTAGCTCTTCGTGGCATTCCAGTCAGCGCCCACATAGTCCACAAGCGCCCCTACAGTCCTGTCTCCATCCTTCAGCGCCTGGAAGATCCCCTTCACGATCTCACGCGCACCGGTCCTTCCCATGTTCAACCACTTCGTTTATCCTGACAGTTAAAAGTTTGTTTCAAGATATCTCCATGTATTGTGACAAAAGACCAGATAAATTTCATATAATAGTCTTATTAGACGAATATTTATAAACTTGTCCTCTTTATCAGGATCTGCTGGAAACAGGTATTTAGAACCTCTACCTAAAATAGACTGGTAGTTCTATGGTAAGTCTATCGAAAGTCTGTGAACATGCTAATTTAATGGGATTTACTGAAAGAAATCTGACATATCTTTCCTGTAAATGATAACTGGATTATCTTTTTTCTTCCGTCTTTTTCTGTTCTAACAAGATGGTTTTCCTTAAGTTTCTTTATCCTTCTGGAGGCTGTGCTTTTATCCATGTCAAGCTTTTCTGCAAGTTCGCTTATAGTTATTCCTTCTTGAATCGTTTTAAGTAGATTTTTCTGGTCTCCTGTAAGTTTTACTGGATAAGGCAGTTCTGCATCAAGGTTCTTTCTGTCAACGTTGCTGTATATCGTGAAATCTTCTATCTTGTCTCTCTGAAAAAGGCAGGCTAATAGTGTTGCAATAAGTATTTCTCGTGCTGCCTGAGAGGCATTTAGGAATATTTTTTCTCCCGCTTCTGATATGAAATTTGATATCTCTAGTGTAGCTTCTTGGAAGTTACTGTGGTCTACGGAAAGGATTTCAAGATCGGGCTTGCCGACTTGATCCAAAAATTTCTCAATTTCCTGTTTTCCTCCTTTAAATTGGCTGTCTCCAAGGTTTTTTTCCGGTATTACAAGTACGACTGTGTCTTGGTCGGTTATTCCTTTCTCCACTATTCCGGAAATCACGTGGCTGGGATCGTAGCCGAAGGGTGTAAGGTAGATCATGTTTTCATTCTCCTGCAACAGTAAACATATAGTTGCTTTCAACCGCAATAATTGAGGTCTATAGCCAACTATTTAAATGTTGGGTTGGCATGTTTGAGTTAGTATGATAAAGTCTCTTCATCTGACCTGTAGGCCGGAGGAGAAAGGAATCATACCACACTCCACAGGCCATCTTCTATACGCAGGAATGCTAAAGGCGATACAGAGAAATGATCCCAATCTAAGCGAATCTCTACATAAGAAGCAGATGTCAGAAATATCGCTTTCCAACTTAAAGGGGGAGTTTGATTCTGAAGATAGGAATAGAAAACGAGTTTTCGATAACGCAGAATACAGGTTTAGTCTAAACCTAATAAATACCGAAGAGGCGTTCAAGCCTCTGTTCAAAGAGTTCGTTCTTCAGGACGAAAGGATTACGGTAGGAGATGTTGATTTCCTATTAACTGGGTTAGAGTCAAATGAACTAGACTTTGATGATCTGATCTCCGAGAAGACGCCTGAACAGTTGCACTTCCACTTTGCCTCACCAACCTCTATAGACTATAGAGGAGCAGGCGTTACAGAGATGTTCCCTCATCGAGAAGCAATATTTGCCTCGCTGGAGCAGTCCTGGAACACACATGCACCAGATGAATACAAGATGGACTTGGATCTGAATGAGCTGAAGAAGCATGTTGTGGAGCAGCCCAGTCCAGATCTATACCAGACACACAATGTGGTAGTTACTCGGAAGGAGCGCGATGACGGTGAAGGAACCTACCCCATAAAAGCCTTTGGCTTCACAGGCACAGTAACCTACGGCTTCAAGGACGC
>JAXINT010000114.1:0-2742 GCA_034190605.1 Asbonarchaeaceae archaeon (SeqCode)
AACGCTGAAATCCTTATTATCATAGCTCATATCTTCAGAATCTTCCTCAGTATCAAATCCTTCTTTGCCATAAGTCATTCACATCACTACGAAGATAGTTTCAGTCCATAAAACTCTCTATCCTTTTCATTCCCTCTTTAATTTCGTCCCTGCCTACAGATCCAAAACAGATCCTTATGTTGTTCCTGCTGTCCTTTCCACTGGGCTCTCCAGGAACTACAGCAACTTTCGCCTCCTTCAAGAGCTTTGTTGAGAACCTCCAGGAGTCCATACCTATATCCGGGAAGATGTATATAGCTCCTTCGGGCTCCGTGTATTCCAAACCCATATTGTCCAGCTCTTTCTCAAGAATTTCCTTTCTCTCCTGGTACTCCTTCCGCATCTCTTCAACGTAGTCCTTTGAGCTTCTCAAAGCCTCAAGTGCTGCATGCTGCGCAGGAAAGTTAGGACATGCGGTTGTAGAACGATTAAGTTTACCCATCTCATTTATCAGCTCCTTGCTCCTTGAGATAACCCATCCGATCCTCCAGCCCGTCATTGCAAAGTTCTTTGACATGGAATTTATTACAAGACTTCTCTCAGGCGCAATCTCGGCGACTGAGACATGTTCCTTCCCATAGGTCAGCCTGTCGTAAACCTCGTCACCTATAACCCATATATCGTTCTCTCTGGCTATATCAACGATCTCCTTGATCTGTTTCTTTGTATAAACTCTTCCGGAAGGGTTTTCAGGACTGTTTATAACTATCGCCTTTGTATCCGGACCTATCCTGTCCCTGATACCGCTGTGATTTACCTTTCCATTCTTTATGAACGGTGTCTGCCTCATCTCTGCCGAGGAGCCGCTTACTATAAGAGGATAAACTGACCAGCACGGATCGCTGAAAACGATGTTTTCTCCAGGGTTGCAGAGGGTTGAAAATACGCTGAAAAGCGCTCCTATCCCTCCGGTAGTCACCATCACGTTCTCAGCGCTATAGCTAGATTTTTTTGACTCAAAATCTGCCACTTCCTTTCTAAGCTCGGGTATACCCCAGAGAGAGGTGTAAGTTATTCTTTCCCGGGATATAGCCTTCTTTGCAGCTTTCTTTGCAGCTTCTGGAGTGTCAAAGCTTGGCTGTCCTATGTCAAACCTGGTTACCTCATCCATTCTCTCCGCTTTCTCGGATATTTCCCTAACTGAATACCTGGCGTCTTTCACTGATTTTCTGATCCCCTTCATTCCTGACCACAACTAATTTGTAGCTCAGGGTATAAACCTTTTTCTACCGATGAGGTTTTCCTTTCCCGAGGGTCTGAGACCTCCAACTGTCGAGCAGAGGGAGAAGTTCTACAAGGATGAGTTTGATCTACAGAATGTGAAGAACCTCTATTACAAGTGGAGCCATCCGACATTTGCGATAGATATAGGAACCGAGTCAACCCGCTACAAGCCCAGGTTCAAGAAGTACAAGGGAAAGCTGGTGTTTATAAGGAGGTACGAGGATCTGGAAGAGCTGAAGAGCAAGTTTGAACGCTATTCACCGGAAGACCTCTACTACGACCACAGAGTATACCGAGATACCGACGAAAAACCTGGTCCTGAAGACATGAAGGCTAGCCAACTGGTATTTGACCTTGACCCGGAACTTATAGACTGCAACTCCTGCAGACTCACCAGGAAGCACATGAAGGACGATGATGCGGCCTCATACACTTTCTGCGAGGGATGCTTCGAGGAGACAGCTGAGAACACTGCGGAGATGCGCGCATTCCTGTCCAAGCATTTTAATTCATTGAACGTCTACTTCTCCGGCAGAGGTTTCCACATCCATGTCAGAGATGAGAAGGGCTTCCAGATGTCTGTGAACGACAAGAGGGAGCTGGGCAGGAAACTTGCAAAGCGGTTCCCAGTCGACAAAAAGATCACAGCAGTTGAGAAAGGCCTACTACGACTTCCAGGCTCTCTTCATGGCCTCACCGGAAGAAAGGTAATCAAGGTCTCCATGAACGACCTCAAGGAACCTCTTGAAATCCTCTACGATAAGAGCGAGCCGGAGAGCTTTTAATAGCAGGAATTCTTAACTGGATAAATAATCTAAAAAGAAGGATGGAGAAATGCCTACTTGACCTCCACCTTCTTACCTTTCTTTTTCTTCTCTTTTTTCTTGTTAAGCTCTATCTTGAGCACTCCGTTCTCATAGCTGGCCTCTGCAGACTCCTCATCCACATAGGAGGGAAGAGGAATTCTCCTTGAGTAGCTTATGGAACTTCTCTCTTTCCTGATGTAGTTGTCACCCTGTTCTCTCTTTTCTTGCCTTGATTCTGCCGAGACATTCAGGTTTCCGTCTCTGACTCTGACCTTTATGTTCTCCTTCTCCACTCCAGGTATATCTGCTGTAACTATAACGTTGTCTTCCGTCTCCTTCATGTCTATTGGAAGCCTAGAAGTTTTTAGACCATTTGCTTCAGTTCCGAACTCGTTTGAAAACTCCTCGAACATCCGGTTCATCCTCTTGCGCATCTCGCGGAATGGATCTGCCATGTTGAACCACCTCCATAGCCTATTTTGGTGGTTTTTAAGAATTTAAATTTTTTACGGCAGAAACCGGAAGACCTCCTTGATATCAGATTTAAAAACACTCTTCTCAAAAAAATCTAACATGACAGACAAAGCCGAGCTAAAGTCAATACACAGGATGACCCCGAGGGTCAAACAGTTCCAGCTAGAGCTGAAGGATGCGCAGTGGGAATTCAAACCCG
>JAXINT010000180.1:0-2653 GCA_034190605.1 Asbonarchaeaceae archaeon (SeqCode)
TTACCGTTTGAGGCTCTATCGGTCCGAACACCCAGTTTATGTTTCTGGAATGAGGAGTTATCATGAAAGCGGTTATGGCCACGGTCCAGCCGAACAGGGTCTGGAACTTCAATGCCTCTCTCCTGTAGCCTTTCCTGCGAAGTATCCAAACCATCAACAGAGGCATCGCGACATGGTACAGAGACACTCCTATCAGGAACAGCGAGGTATCTGCATCAAACATGTAGGATAGACCTCCCAAGAGTGTTGCACCGGTCACAAGCCTGAAAAGGAAACCCAGAGTCCAGAGGCTGTGGAACAACAGTATACTAAGGCTTGCCATGCTCAGCAGAAGCCTGCTCTCCCACCACATGCCTATTAAAACTACCAGTAGCGCGGTATGAGAGAACCAAAGCATGCTCATCCATCCATAGTTGGATACTATTGTATATGAGACGATAAGGATCAGAGATGTATAGACCAGCTTCAAGGATACAGGGATTCTGTTTCTATCTCTTTCTCCAGCCATGTCTGTAATTCCATATACAACGCCTTAAAAAACTGGACGATCTAGAAGGATCTGGCAGCGAGTCAGGTATCAACTATTTAAAACTTTACCAGGCAAAAAGTGGTTTGAAGAAGGTGTCTAACCAGAAATGGAAGCTAAACAATGCACGACTTGCGGTGCAAACCTGGAAGCCGAGGACAGCTTTGCTATCTTTCCCTGCCCTGGATGCCAGGAGGAGAAGATAGCACGGTGTGAGAGCTGTAAAGAGATGGGAAACGATTACGAATGCGAGGAATGCGGTTTTACAGGTCCTTAAACAGTTGAGGTGAAAGAAATGGGAGAAATAGGAGTTGTGATGAAGCTGATGCCTGACGGTCCGGATACAGATATAGAGGCTATAAAGGAGGAAGCCCGGAAACGCATAGATGTCAATGACATGGATGTGGAAGATGTTGCATTTGGACTCCAGGCTGTAATGGTCTCTACAGTAGTTGAAGACCAGGAAGGAGGTACAGATGAAGTAGAGGAACAGCTTGGAGGAATAGACGGAGTCCAATCGGTAGAGGTCGAGGACATACAGAAGCTGTAACTTATCTCATGCCTTCTACATCTCTTCCACCTTCAACCTTTCTGACTCCTCCACAGACCCTGCATCCGGACTCCTTCTTGCAGTCAGTACAGACCTTTGCACCACATAGTTCACAACTCACAAGAGTCTCCGACACATCGTTGCATGATTCACATATTCCTGCCATGTAAAAACTTTGTAACCCGCTGGTATTTGTTAGTTGTGGTCCAACATTTGAGGGTTGAAACATGAACAAGAGAGAAACCAAGACAAGCCTTTGTGTACACTGCGGTAAGACTGCTACAAGGATGAACAGCGCAGAACAGCCGGTATGTAAGAAACACAAGGACTCGGAACCGGTTGAGATGGAATGTCCGTCCTGCGGTTTCTCCATGCGGATAAAGGAAGGAAAGTACGGCTATTTCTGGGGTTGTGAGGGCTATCCCGGATGTAAGAAGACCTTATCTATAAAAAACAGTCTAAAGATGCGTGGAGCGCTTGAGGACAAAGAAAGCTAGCTGTCAATGAATTCTCTTAATCCGGCCAGCTCTTCCTCAACATCGTGCAATCTCTCCTGGAAAAAGTTGTTTCTCCTCGCCACTGATAGCAATGCTGAGAAAAAGATAATCAATGAAGTGCGACAGCTCTCTGATGTTGTGATATCGCTGTAAGGCCGTGGCCAGGTTTGAGTCCCCAAATTTCTTGTCTTTAAATGAGGAGTTGATTGAAAGTTTTTAAGTAGGCATTCCCCAAATACATGTAGGTGCCTATCTAATGGAATGTCCTCTCTGTGGAGACGAGATCGAAGCAGTGCATCACATGAGGTTGGAGGGGTAAAAATACCTATATTCAGGTGTGAGAAATGTGATGAGAGGTTTGCACGGGAGGAGGATATAAGGGAAAAGGTCGAAAGCGTCCGAGAAAAAGTTAGAAAAGCGCTTAAGGAAAAGGGTATAGATGTTGTCGAGGAATAGCTTCTTAAGGCATTTACTTTAAATAGTTTTGACAGGGAAGTCTTGACTGTGTACTTGCTGGGCCCGTAGCTCAGGCGTGTTACGCTACGCCAACGCAACTGAGGGTTCGACAAACGAACCCTCTTAAAAAAAGGAGCAGACAAAATAAATAAAACAACTCACGCAAAGTTCCTTAGCTCAGTAGGTTAGAGCAGGCGTGTTACGCTACACGTCACATCTTTCCAACAGAAAGATGTTCAAACAACGTTCTCAGAAGAGAACGTTGTGATACGCAACTGAGGGTTCGACGAGCGAACCCTCTTTAAAATATATATCGGAAAATATTTACGATAATAGGATTCAAATCCTACACGATCCCCCGACTGAAGTTTCAGTTGGGCCCGTAGCTCAGTCCGGACAGAGCGCTCGGCTTCGGACCACCGGCTTCTTGAGATTTGCGAAAGAAGCCGGTTTGAGAAAATCCGTCAGGATTTTCGATAGAGGTTCTCCGACGAGGGAGAACCGATAAGGGTTAATAAAATGGAAGATACCGAGCGGTCGCAGGTTCAAATCCTGCCGGGCTCGCTTTCGCTCACCGGATGATTTAAACACTCGCCTTCTCTTCGAGAAGCATCGTGGTACAAA
>JAXINT010000147.1:0-2473 GCA_034190605.1 Asbonarchaeaceae archaeon (SeqCode)
ATCTAGACCTGAACCAGTCCACGGTTTCCCAGAACCTGAAGCGGCTGGAAAGCTGTGGTTTCGTGGACAGGGAGAAGAATGGGAAGGAGAGAATCTACAGCATAAACTCTGACACTATCGAACCATTGATGGATCTTATCGAGGAACATGTTGAAAACTACTGTTCCAACCTGTGTGGGAACTGTGAAAGTTAAACTTGACAAGAAACTACTGACAGCAGCCGGCAGTCTCTTGGTCCTGGGAGCAATAACAGCAGGGTTCCTCGGGTTCTACGCGCTGATAGTGCCGCAGCTGGTCAACCTTGCATCGCTGTCCACGCTGGCGATCCTGATATTCGGTTTCGGGGCCGGCATACTTTCCTTCTTCGCACCCTGTTCTCTGGCCATATTTCCAGGTTACATGGGGTACTTCCTGTCAGAAACAGAAAGCCAGAGTAAACTGGGAGCCTCGAAGCTCGGCGGAATCGCAGCTTTGGGAATGGTGCTGTTCTACGGTTCCGCCGGGCTCTTCATTTCGTTTATCGGCGGGATCTCAAGCGTCCAGTCATTGCTGGGTATAGGAGTGCCTTTGATGGCCTTAGCCCTGGCGGCTGTAGGCATCTACTTTTTGAAAGGGAAGACTATAGAAATGAGCCGCTTAACTGAACTGGGCGGAAGAGTTTACTCGAAGGACAGGGCTACAAATAGAAACTTGTTCCTGTTTGGTTTCGGATATTCTCTCAGTTCCATAGCCTGTATATTCCCGGTTTTCCTGCTTCTGATAGTTTACCCGTTGATTACAGGAAGCATTGTTCTCGGGACAATCGCTTTTGTCTCGTTCGCCGTAGGTAAATCTATTGTCTTCATCGGGGCCACGGTTCTGGTCTCTGAATCACGGTCAAACCTGCTGACCTCGAAAGCAAAACACTTCAGCTACGTAAAGAAAGGAAGCGGCCTGCTACTGTTACTGGTCGCTCTATACCTCACATACTACACTTTGGCACTGTATAATGTCATCTCTCCAATCTCGGTGGTATCATGATTGAAAATCGAAGAATTTCGGCTTCAAAGAAAACAGGCGGTGTTTTCCCATGACAGACAAGATCGAACTCGAAATCGACGCTAAAACACTGGCGCTGGGCGCAGTTTCAGGCTTGGTAGTGGCTGCATCAAGCGTGGCACCCTTCGTCCTACCATTGAAACTCTCCAAGATATTCACTCAGAACCCCACACTGTTTAACCTGCTTGGTCTTGTAGGGCTTGGACTTACGGTTTTCCAGGCTTCGAGATTTACCGATGATGGCGTATCGATACCGAGGGTTTCCGCTTACTCCGCCATAGCGGGCTTCCTGATAGTAGGTGTTGCGGGATACTCTGCGATACCCGTGTCCTCGGCACTGCAGTCTGGCAGCGGTCAACAGGAGCTGCAGGGCGACAACCTGCGGAAGGCAACTCTGGCGGTAGACGGTATGTTCTGCCAGGGCTGCAAAATGACCGTTAAGAACTACCTTGAGTCTATGGAGGGAACGAAACAGGTCAGGGCTTCACTTTCAAAGGAGAAAGCATGGGTGGTTTACGACGCTGACAAAACCTCGGCGGAGAAACTGGCGAACTCGAAAGTCTTCCAGGGAGCCTACTCCGCAACTGTCGAGGAGGATACAAAATACAATGGATAGTGTGGAGCAGGTCCAATACGACAAGGGAGATGATAACAGATGAAGTCCATCTTCGAACTTGAGATAGACTGTCAGGCATGTGCAGCCCAGGTGCTGCCGGTTACACTGGAGACAACAGACGGTATCGAAAATGCGGAATTAGACGGCGACAAGCTTACCGTGGAACACGACCCGGAAACAGTCGCCGCGGCCAAAATCGCAGACATGCTGGAGGAATCCGGATACACGGTGAAAGAGAATCGATCCGGCGAAGAAATTTAAACATACATATTTGATTAACGTGATATAAGGTGGTGGCGACAGTGGCGCAGGAAGAAACCTCGGAAGCGTTCAAGAAGAAACTGGTGTTCGCAGCCTTCCTGCTGTTCTCGATCATACTTGTAGGGATATACTACTTGGTTACCACGGGCCCCGCGACCCAGCAAGCCGCGCTCGGGCTGTCCTACGGTTCCTGGCTGGTGTTCGCCTACGCGGCCGGACTAACCATGATCTTCCTGCCCTGCACTTTACCGCTGGCGTTCGTCATAGTGCCGATGGCGATGGGCGAGAACAGGAAGAAAGGCCTGCTGATGGCTCTACTGTTCGGAGCAGGCCTAACCGTCACGATTACCCTTTACACGACCGCTTTCGCGGTTGTAGGGAGTGCTTTCGGCTTCAACCAGGCGGCACAGATAGCTCTGCTTCTAGGTGGTATCATCGCGTTCCTGTTCGGACTGGAACAGCTGGACTTGGCGCCTTTCCGTCTCCCGGAATACGGCGGCGGATACCCTGACTTCGTGACGGAGCACGGTGACTATACGAAGAGCTTCCTGCTCGGGC
>JAXINT010000185.1:0-2458 GCA_034190605.1 Asbonarchaeaceae archaeon (SeqCode)
TCTTCTGGGCTGTCTATAGCTCTTATGTTTCCGTTGTAGCTTTTGGCATCTTCCTCTTCATCCATGCCAAACTCAGGATATTTTTCTAGCATGCTGTCGGTTTTGTTTTCTCTCAGGAATCCTGACCATTGGGCTGTTGGGTCTAGAACTATCACATTTTTGCCCTGTTCTAAAGCTTCCTCCGCCATAACCTGGGCTGTGACTGTTTTTCCTGATCCTGTTGCTCCTGCGACCATGACATGTTTTTTCAACTGATCCAGGTCGAAATAAGCTGTTTCACCGTAGTCCGAAATCTTACCTATCTCTGCTGATCCGCCAGGCTCCTCTCCTGTTGGCAAGGCATTTCTGTATAGTCCTGGGCCGGCTCCTGTTGAGGCTCTCTTGAGGTAGTAGGATATTCCTATGTAGAGGAGTAGTGTTAGGAACATCACCATTGCGGTGTACTGCATCAGAGCTATCAGTGATTCTTGGAGTGTTCCGAAGCTTTCTTCTCCTTCTCCTTCTTCTCCTTGTTGGGTCTTGTTGACTTGTCCTTCTCCTTCTTTGAGTATGCATTGGTTGTCTTGGCAGGTTCTGTTTCCTTGGCATTCTTTGTTCTTGTATTGGGTCATGTCCTTGCAGCATTCGAATGGACAGGCAGTCTTTTCCTCTTCTTCCTTGACCTGTTTTATGGCTATAGCAAGGTATGAGAATCCTTGTAGTTGGGATCGGTATTCCAGTTCTTCTGCTGTTTTTCCTATTGGTTGTGTTGGTGTTTGTTGCCATCCGAGAGAGGTGTGTCTGTAGAGGCTTACGTTTTCTATTGAATCTATGAGTTGGGTTTGAGGTATTTCCAGGATTTCTGCTAGTCTTTTCTTGATTATTGCCGATAGAATCTCTATGTCTGCAGGTGTGCAGTCTGCGAGGTTCTGGTGTGTTACTTCCACGTATCTGTAGATGTTTCCTGGTGCTTCTGTAACGTTTTCTGGTTTTTCTTCCAGTTTGTTGACTGTTAGCTGTAGTCCTGCTACGTTGTTTGTGCACTGGAACTCTATTTTTTTCAGTGAGATGTTTCTGTAGTTTTGTATGTCCATTTCTGCGGTTACTCCGGCTGGCAGGTATGCCCATGTCCTGCTTTCTGTGTCGCCTCCGCTTTCATCTTCGTCCGTGGTTACTGCTCCTCCACCTCCTCCACCACCTCCACCACCGCCACCGCCCCCGCCTCCTCCTCCGCCTCCGTTGCCTCCGCTTGAGGGGATTAGGAAGTCGAAGAAGTCGGAGAAGCTGAATCCGATGCTGAAGGTTCTGCTTACGACTACATTTCTGGTTATGTCCGTGGCGAAGTCTATCGCCTCTGTAAATGTTCTGGTAAGACTAGGGGTCTGTGTTGTTTCTTCGGTTATCCCTATAGTTTCTGTGATCTGTCTTTCACCTATGACGAGCCTTGTTACCTGGGTGGTGTATTGCAGGGATTGCGTGAATAGCCTTCCTATAGTTGAGGCCCTGCTTCTTTCCACAGCCACTCTGAATGCTTCTGTAAACGACCTGAATGTGGAGGAAGTCGTCTTAACCGCATCATCTATATTCAATACCTGAGAGATCTCTCTCCCTCCGGTCTGTTTTCTAGACCTCTCCTCAGTAATCTCTATATCCTCTGAAACCGTCCTGGTACTGCTGATCACTCTAAATGTCTTCACATTAGTGACATTCCAGTTCCCAGCAGTATCGTTGTACCAGATCTTCCACCCAACCGTAACAGGCGGCGCCATAGAACTATTGATCCAGGTGAAGTTGGTCCAGTTCCACTGCCCCGAACTAAACACACCAACCGGAGAACCATAATCCCCAGTCTTATTAACCCATGTACCGGTCTCATTAGTCGCCAACATCCCGTGAGAAAGATTCGTGGAGTCCTTACCCTGCGCTGACAGCTTTATAGTGTTAGATGCCTCGATTTTTGTGTCGTTCTGCATCTGGTTTCTCCACTTAGGAGGAGTGGTATCTACTCTGAACCAGACCACTGAACTGCTGTAATTATTATCAGAATCGTTTGCCCAAACAGTCACATTATGTCTACCCTCAGAGAGCATAGAAAGCGTTATATTTGGCTTAAATGTCGAATTAGCGTTACTGTCTAAATTGTACTTCCAAGTACTTATTATCTCATCTGCTGTGACCTTCAGCCAAGGAGTCGTCTCCCCTATTGTTGCGTTTGGCGGGTTGTGGATTGTGATGTTAGGCGGACTGCTATTACGGTTTCTGAGAGTGAAGTTATTCACCACAGGAGTTTGACCACCATCAAGGGAGGAAAGCGTGAAATTCACACGAGCAAAACGGGAATTCTGCAAGGACAAATTATAAACATTCACACCATTCAAAACATTCACCTCCTCACTATCCAACACACTGCTAAAATTATCATCAGAAACCTCCACAGTAGCATTAACCCCACTCACAACACCGACATTACCCCCCTCCG
>JAXINT010000122.1:0-2449 GCA_034190605.1 Asbonarchaeaceae archaeon (SeqCode)
ATTCAAGGCGATCACCGAGAGAGAGGGAGACCTGGAGGACTGCGCCCTGATAGCAAGGCAGGGAGCAGTGGACTGGAACCAGATAATGGACGAGATAGAGGAGCAGGAAAGGAAGACAGAGCGCTACTTCTCCTTTGCGGTACTTGACACCCTGGACATGCTGGTCGACCGGTACGGTATAGAGGTTCCTATCCGAGAAAGACTCGCCTCTTATTGCCTGGAGAATGCGCTTATCCTAACCTTGGAAGATTCCAAGACCATCGATGATCTTAGAGAGGAGTTAGACTTTCCGGACCACCAGATCTACAACAAGCTCCAGAAGCTTGAAGAGGCTGGGAAGATAGAGGTCGACCGGAGCGGAAAGCTTAACCGGTATCAGAAACTCGATCTGTAACATATATTGCAGGTTCTTTAAATACCCTCTTTGACCTATGTTACAAACTGGAGGTTATGCTCTCTAAGCTCCGGTATATCAAATTCCATCTTATCTTGCCATTATATTGACAACTTCCTTAATCTTTTTGTCAATGCGTTGACAAGAACCAGTACTCCGGACAGCTGTCCGGATGTCCGAAAACAAGCCCCGGGTTTGAAGAACACGACTTTAAGTCAAATGGACCCGCCCTGGCTGGGTCTTTTAGTGCCTTCCTTTCCATTTTAATCACCGCCTAACCAACTAAGAACCAACCTATTTAAGTCTAACTGGTGTGTTACCAGTTTTCGCACACACTCCTTTGGTCTTTCGCTTTAATAAGTGTCTTCACATGCTTTGGCGGGGTTTTTGTACAGCTTTTTGGCGGTAAGAGTACAGTATTTTTCTTAGCACCGGTACCTCTTTTCTGGTTAGAGAGGTTCTGTAAAAGATTGTTCTGGACTTCCTAAGATTCCTAGAGTTTACTCTCCTTCTTCTCCGTTCTCCCTGCCTTTACACTCGGGGCATCTGCACTTCTTTTTCATAAGCCTGTGGATCCATGGACATGTAAGCGTTCCAAGATAGCCTAACACTAGAAGTATAAGCGCGTCTTTCCAGAGTGCCGTTCCTGCGGCAATTCCTATGTCTCTGACTGCGGCAAGTAGGTAGTAGATGAAGCCGTACCATATAACAGCTTCTACAACCGCCCAGAACCATTCCTTTCCTTCCAGATGAAAGCAGCCTTTTCGACTCATATCTAGAAGATAGGGGATCTCTGGTTTAAATATATGCTGTTCCAATCCTCAATCCTTCTTAGAGCTTATACCCCACATAGGTATCATATAGGACAGCAGGAACGGTACTATGAACTTGAACACAATCTTTGAGGTTATCAGCACGGAATAGAGAGCGTCTTCTATAAGTCCCTGCTCAAACATGATCTTTATCAGAACTATGGATGTGGAGAACTTAACACTCAGGGAGACGCCCATGACAATGCTCTCACGGATGCTGAACCGGTTCCAGGCAGAGACGATGGCACCGCCTATCTTTGCAGCCTTGACATATATCACCTTGCCAAGAACCAGCAGTATAAAGACAAGAAGCGGAGGAAGACCCCAGAAACCGGTTAATCCTTCCGGCAGAACTATCGATATATCACTTCCCACCCAGAAGAAGAACAAAGGGCCGAAGAACCCAAAGGTAACAGCCTTAACCTCTCTTTCTATATTTTCCAGTCTTTTAGAAGGAATAAAATGGTTCACCGCTATCCCTGCCAGCAAGGCTCCCAGAATACCTGCATGCACAAACTCGCCGAGAAAGACAAATGCAAGAACTACAAAGATCACAAACAGGAACAGAGCACCCTCCCTCATATCTCCGGTTCCAAAGCCAAAACTTCCTGTTCCAGATTCATTGTCCATGCGGGAGAGGAAATAGGTGAGTCCAAACAGGGCAAATAGAGAAAAGACAGCTAAAAACGGATTCATAACTGCACCGCCTTTTGTGGAAGAGAGGAAGAATGGGAGAAGAAAAATAGACAGTATCTCAAAGAAATCATCGACAACACCTACTCCCAGTATGGCCTGGCCCAGTTCCGTTCCAAACAGCTGGAATTCCTCGAGTATAGGCACAAGAACAGCCTCGCCAACGGTTGCAAAGAAATGCGCAACGTAGAACGCTACAAGCCATCCGGTGCCAAAGACGTAGTGTATGAACAGACCTCCTAGAATGGTTTCAGCAGCGATTACTATAAGCGTTGTTTTAATCAGGAAACTACTTTGGCTACGGATCTCACCGATATCGATCTCAAGCCCCACCACAAAGACGAAGAAAAACATTCCAAGCCTTGCGAGAAATGTAAACGTCTCCGAATGGATCGAAGACCCTAAAGGATTCCAGAATGCGAATACAAGCCCCAGTATCAATGCAGCAAAGACCCATGGTATCTGGATTTTCTCCAGCTCATTTCCCAACAGCAGAGTCACCAGATAGATAACCGCAAGCGCGACAACAATGTCTGCAGCCATACATTAA
>JAXINT010000142.1:0-2403 GCA_034190605.1 Asbonarchaeaceae archaeon (SeqCode)
GGAGTCGGTTAGCTCCGCTAACCGGCTATTGCGCCATAGGAGCGTAACCCTATGCGGCCTTCGGGATTTGAACCCGAGTCGCCGGCTATCTTCCGTTTCGCCGCGCAGCGGCAGAGCGGTTCCCGGAGGGGACCCGAATGTACTGCCAACTCGAGGAAATCCTAGCGGATTTCACTCGACGAGTGAAACTGCTTTCCGGCAGTTTCCGCGACTGCTACGGCAGTTGTTGGAAGGCCGGAGTCTTAGCCAACTGGACCAAGGCCGCGCTGAATGTTCGAAACTCCTTCGCTATCTATAGAAATGAGGCCAAGCTTTTTTAAATCACTTGATCCGTCCAAACAGCTCATTCATTTTCTGCTGTCGGTCTTCTCTTGATCTCTCTCAGCCTTCGCCTTGCCTTGTCTATGGCTCTTATAAGGCTGTCGACCTCTTCCTCTGAAAAGTCTATATATCCTGCTTCATCCCTTATGAAGATACTCTTGTCCTTGACCCCTATCTCGTAGGAGTTCCACTGGTTCTTGCCTGCACCCACCTCGTCAACTACTTCCGGAGACATAACTACTGATTGGCGCTTCAAGGTTAAATAAGCTTTCCTACTTCCACCGATTTTTATTTTCTCTACAATAATCGGGCGCCCAATACAAAATGTTGTCGCATGTGAACGAAATACATGCATTTCGTTGTTGCGTGACAACGAAATGTTATCTAGTACAGGAATCCGAATAGAAACAGCGGAATCTTCTTCCCCTCGGTTGAGAGACCATCGACTGCTATGTATTCTGGGTCCTGATACGCCGACTTTCCAGGCCCTCCAACCTCTATTACTGTACCTTTATACCGGAAGTCTGCGGTTTTCTCTCCTCTACCACCTTTCATGTAGCATATCTCCTCTGCATGGTTTGCAAAGAATTCCTCACGGAGGGCTCCTACCTTGACATCAACACCCTCGTGTTCAAAGAACTTCCTTACAGGAGTCCGGAGATAGATTTTTGGCTCCTTCTTGACGTTAACACCTTTCTTTTTACAGGGCAGGACAGGTTTTACTACACCTGCCTTCTCTAGATCGGATACGAGCCTTATGGCGAAGTTCTTGGATACATCTAGGTCATTAGCTATTTTTGAATAGTTTGTCTCAAACGGAGGAGACCTTGCGATAAGGTGCAGTAGCTTGAAGGCGTCTGTCTCATACTTCACGTTTGTCTGTCTAAGAGCCTCTAGATCCTGCATTACAACTTTCCTGAGAGAGTTCTCAAATGCATCAAAGAACCCCTTTTTTGGATACATCACTCCACCGTATCTCACGTATTCCTTCCACAGCGGATGTACGTCCGCATGCTTTCGGGAGAGTTCTTTCCTGTTCTCAAGAATAGTCTCGAGAGACATTGGAGGGATGCTGTACCCTTTCCGTAGGTTTAAAAATTCTCTAAATGATGCTGGCTTCAGTCTCTTCATCACGACCCGCCGGGAAAGGTCGGCTCCGGTCTTTGTTATGTCTATAGCCGAAGATCCGGAGAAGATCAGCCTTACCTGATGTTCATCATAGAGTGTCTTTACGTCCTGATCCCAGCCTGCTTTTCTATGTATCTCGTCCACGAATATGTTTTCGTAACCTCTTCTCTCGAGCGCTTTAACTACTTCGTATAGGTCGTAAGGCTGTACAAGCGTCGAATCGGCAGAGAAGTATATACTGTCGTCAGTCTCCCTAGCTATCTGGAGCATCAGAACAGTCTTCCCTATACCGCGCACCCCTTTTATTCCCAGGTAGTAGGAGGGGTCTATGTCTTTGAGCTCTTCATATAGATACCTGTGCTTTTTGAACTGCTCCGCCCAGTCGAACTGTTTCTTGCTGTTTACAACCAGCTTGTCTATGACTTCATCTTCCATACTGGAATCTTCCCACTCTACATTTATAAATTATTGCATTTTGTTGTCGCATGTGAACGAAATACATGCATTTTGTTGGTGCGTGACAACGAAATGTTCTGCTAGACAGGGACGAGACAGAGGTAAACCTTTTTAACATTCCCTCCGCCACAGCTTCATGAGATGGTATTCGGAAAGCTGAAGGAGTCGATAAAGGATTTCGCAGGGCTTGGAGTTGCGGACAGAGAAGATGTTGAGGAGCTAGTAAAGGATATACAGCGCGATCTTATCAGGGCTGACGTGGATATAGCTCTGGTGAAGGATCTGACCAGCAGCATAAAGGAAAAGGCGCTCAAGGAGGAGCTTCCTTCAAGTCTAACCCGTAAGGAGCACGTTCTTAACGTTGTATATGAGGAGCTTTCCAGTATCTTGGGAGAGGAGAAGCCGGAGATAGAGGCGGAGCCGAAGAAGATACTTCTTTTAGGTCTTCACGGTGTTGGAAAGACCACGAGCGCAGCTAAACTGGCTGATTTTTACAGG
>JAXINT010000179.1:0-1464 GCA_034190605.1 Asbonarchaeaceae archaeon (SeqCode)
TCCACTCCTCCTCTCCCTTCCGGTTTAGGAAGGTGTGAAGGTCTGCCCAGAGGATCACAGGGTCAAAACCCGCCTTCTGCAGATCCAGCATCTTCCTAACAGATATCCAGTGCCCGAGATGCACAGGTCCAGAGGTCTCATACCCTACATAACATCTTGGAGAATCTTTCTCCAATACTTCATTCAGCTCTTCCTTGGTAACCACTTCTGCAGTGTTCCGCAAGACCAGTTCCTTTCTCTCCGCTTTGTCCATATGCGCTAACTTGCATACTCGACCTTATAAAGCCTTGGCAAGATATTTCTGTATTTCATACAACTTTTTTGGATTCATCCGTAGATAATTTGAACTTTTTACAGGAAGCTTTATAAGGGCGGTTGTGGTTATTCAGGGCTGGAGGTGACTCATAATGAAAAGACATTCCCACCAGGTGTCGGAAAAATCGGTCAAACCTGCAACCTCAATGAAGAGGTGCAGCAAGATTTATGGCCCCTGTTCCGGGGCCAGAAAACAAAAGGACGGTGTCGGCGGTTAGCAGGC
This sequence comes from Asbonarchaeaceae archaeon (SeqCode), assembly GCA_034190605.1. Classification (GTDB taxonomy): domain Archaea; phylum Nanohalarchaeota; class Nanosalinia; order Nanosalinales; family Nanoanaerosalinaceae; genus JAXINT01. The sequence goes on from JAXINT010000179.1 coordinate 539, forward strand.
CTTCAAAGAGGACAAAATGCTCCTTGAGAAGGCCTGCACTTCTTTTCTCTATTCCTCGCTCTTTTCCTCAGTTTCAAGCTCCACGAACTCCGACTTGATCTGCTTCAGGGAGGACAGCGTCTGTATGTTTGTCACTCCTTCCCTTGAAATCACGGACTTGACGAAGTTATAGTACTCGTCCATGTTCTTGGACCGAACTTTAAGGATGATCTCCCAGTCCCCGGTTATTATATCTACTGATTCTATCCGGTCAAACTTCGCCAGCTCCCTTGCTATCTCCTCGGGATCTCCATACTCCTCAGGCGCAAGATTGATCAGTGTAAAGGCGCAGAAGCCCTGATCTATCTTCTTGTAGTCGAACACTGCCTTGTAGTTGAGTATCTTGCCCTCTTCCTCAAGCTTGTTTACGTTGTAGTGGATGGTTGAGGATGCCTCCGAGATCTCCTTTGCGATCTTGGAAATTTTTGGGGTGCAGTAGTCCTCTTGCAGCAGCTCTATGAGCTTTGGCTTGATGTCTTTCATAACATTTTTGTATTTTTTCCAACTTTTTAAATATATTTGGGTTATTTTTTGTAGAATTTTGGACTGCTTATATAAGGGCTGTTCTTTTAAGATACTGGTTGTGGTGATCTATATGGCGGATTCACGAATCAAGAATTTTGATTCCGGAAAGAGTAGTAGAGAATGCCTAACGGTAGGAGCGGTTGCTATCCCTCTCAGAGAAGAGTCTACGGAACCGACATCTGAAAGAGTGACAGAGTTGTTCGAAGATATACGGAAGAAGCCGGAAAAGGACCTATGGGAGGAAAAAGGCAGAGCCTCTTTTAAAGGACAAATTTCTAATTTTATTGAGGAGGGATCTCCTGTGAAGTTTGTTCTTCCTGCCTTTCCGTGTAAGTCTCCTAATGATAGGGAAAAGGTTCTTG
>JAXINT010000179.1:1479-2401 GCA_034190605.1 Asbonarchaeaceae archaeon (SeqCode)
AAGGGAGAAGAGGTGGCTCTTGAATATCTAGACGGATTCTGTAAAGATATTGAAGAAATATACAAACCTGGTGCTAGGATAGCTATAGTTTCTGACGGAAGGGTGTTTGCCGATATTTTGGAGGTTCCTGATAGAAGGATAACTGAGTACTTTGAGGAACTCAAGGATATGACAGATGCACCAAACCTTGATTTTGTAAGTCTTAGGGACTTCTACCCGGACATGGACCATGAAGGACTGAGGTGCAGTCTTATTGATGAGTATGCTAAGCCTTTAGATGTTCTGAGAGAGGGGATAGGATAGGATAAAGATATGGGTGATCTGTACAAAGGCATGATCCGTTTTATGATGGAGGACAGAATCTGGCCAGAGGATATGAACAGAGAAAGTATATACAGTGAATGCGAAGATAAAGCTTTAAGAATGATTCGAAGGAGTAACGCCTATTCTAGACTTATTGCGGAGGAATATCCCGGCCATGTAAGGCTTTCGGTGCATGCTCACTCCAACAGCGGTGAGAAGTTTGGGATAGACCTCATACCAGAATGCCAGAACTGCCCTACACCATGGCATAACGTCCTTGTTGAGAAAGAAGACGGAAGCTACGAACTCATGAAGAGAAAGGAGGCAGAAAAAAGCGGCCTTAAGTTCGTCTACGAGGACGGAAGGCCAACCCACTTTAAGGAACCGACTTGTGAAGCAAAAGATTTGCAGAGTACGATGATTTACTAACTTGAATTTGTTCCAACTTTTGATCTAATTTTTGCTTTGTTTTCGTAAATTTTTGTACCGTTTATATAAGGGCGGTATGATACAATGGGGGATGTCAACTTTTGAGTTCTGGGAATCGGGACTGTCAACTTTTGAGTTCATAGCTCCTATCTATCGACCCGCCACCGGAAGGGAAAAACCCCCACATTTA
>JAXINT010000102.1:0-2333 GCA_034190605.1 Asbonarchaeaceae archaeon (SeqCode)
CTGAGCCTAGAAAGACTATAGATAACAACTCGGCTTTCTACAACTTGGAGGTGTTCCTGGACGAATATCTGGCGGATTTCCACCTGCATGCAACTCTATTGGACGGTAATGAACGTTTCGCAGGCCCTAGCTTGCCTGATTTGATGAGCAGTGATTCAGTAAATAAGAACAGCCTTGCCCTGACTTACTTCCCTCATCAGGGCCAGGTATGGTTTAATGCAGATTATTATCGCCGTAAAGGAATTGAGACTGAAAAAGAGAAAAGATATGACTGGAATGAGAAGATACACATGGTAAAAGATGAGGGAGTTGTTATTGATCTAGGAAGCTATCCCACAGGTAGAAGTATGGATTGGCTGGGAGCAAAAGTTATGAGAGAGTCTTTAAGAGACATGTACTTTCCATCTGAAAAAGATTTTCTAGATCTCTTAGATAACCACTAGAGAATCCCTTTGAAAGAATGATTTTAGAAGGGAGAATGAAGGAAATAAGAGAAAGAAAATAAGAAAAAAGGGCCGAGGAGTTTTTATTGCTCCTCCAGCTCGATGCACATTCCCGCACCAACTGTCTGTCCCATGTCCCTGATCGCGAACCTTGCCATCTGAGGAATGTCCTCGTTGTCCTCAATAACCAGAGGACTCTGAGGCTTCAGCTCGACAAGAGCGGATTCCCCTTCCTTGATGTAATCAGGGTTCTCTTCCTTGGTCTCTCCTGTCTTTGGATCCATGGTCTTGATCAGGTTGGTAAACGTGCAGGCTGTCTGAGCCGTGTTAACGTGGAATACAGGTGTGTATCCTTCTGTAATCACGTTTGGATGGCTCAAGACAATGATCTGTGCCTTGAAGCTGTCAACGACTGTTGGAGGATTGTCCGGACTTCCGGCAACATCTCCTCTCTTTACATCGCCTTTGCCGACTCCTCTCACGTTGAACCCTACGTTGTCTCCAGGGTTAGCTTCAGGCACTTCTTCGTGGTGCATCTCGATGGACTTGACCTCTCCTCCAACGTTCTTGTTAAGCCTTGTGGAGGCAGGTTCAAACACCACATCTCTTCCGGACTCAAGCTTTCCGGTCTCAACTCTTCCTACAGGCACTGTTCCAACGCCCTTGATCTTGTAGGCGTCCTGGATTGGTACTCTGAGTGGAAGATCTACCGGCTGGTCCGGTTCATTCAGACCGTCAAGTGCTTCAGATAGGATAGGACCATCGTACCAGTCCATGTTGTCGCTATCATCCGCAACATTGTCTCCTTCGTACGCGGAGATTGGAATGTAATTGATCTGGTCTGCTGGGAAACCTACACCTTTGAGCAGTTTCTTGACCTCGTCAACTCTCTCATTGTAGGTGTCCTCCGACCAGTTCTCCTTATCCATCTTGTTTATAGCAACTACGAGCTGTTTTATTCCCAGAGTCTTTGCCAAGTAGGCGTGCTCCTTTGTCTGGGGCTGCACTCCATCGTCAGCTGCTACTACCAGTACACCAGCGTCAGCCTGTGCAGCTCCCGTAATCATGTTCTTAATAAAGTCTCTATGCCCTGGGGCATCGATTACTGTGAAGAAGTAATTGTTCGTGTCGAACTTTTGATGCCTCAGATCTATAGTTACTCCTCTCTCACGTTCTTCTTTCAGGTTGTCCATTGCAAAGGCAAATTCAAAAGTCTCCTTGCCCTGCTCTTCTGCTATTTCTTCAAGTTTGCGCATTTCTGCTTCTGGCAGGTTCTCGGTGTCCCATAGAAGCCTGCCGATCATTGTGGACTTTCCGTGATCCACGTGTCCGATTGTTACAAGATTAATGTGCGGTTTGTCTGCCATTGTGTTTTCACCTTTTCTGTTCCACTAACCTTTTTAGTGGGTAATATTTTTAAACCCTGCGCGTACCCACCTTGCTACAGGATTTGATAGCATCTTCTTCCCAAGAAAGCTTTATAAATGTAACCGGTACTGACGGGACAGGAGGTAAAATTGCAGGGGTTAGTGGGAGCAGGACTTCTTAGGACTTCTTAAAGGGGGGATGTTTTTATAACTGCTAGAAAATTTCTTGGAATGCCAGGGTGTTGCTATTGGACTGGATAGATGAGGTATACGAGTGGTGTGGTGACGGTATGGAGCAGAACGGCAGGTATACCCGAGCGTTCTTGAGCGGTTTCTTCAGGGCGGTAGGAGCTGCAGGATATTATGCAGATTCTGGTTTGATTGGTTCGGCTAAAGGAAAGAGATATAGCGAGGAATACAACGATGCCGCTATAGCTTTTGAGCTGGATATTGATGAGGTGGAGAGAAGGCACGAGACACCTGACCCTGACTTCCCCGATTTCGTGGCTGATTTACCAGAGGA
>JAXINT010000074.1:0-2321 GCA_034190605.1 Asbonarchaeaceae archaeon (SeqCode)
ATGGATTAGCCTCTACAGGTTTGTTTGGGTGTGCTGGTATTTAAATCCATGGTTGCTCTGGTAGGAAAAGAAATAGGGCCTATGAATGAGAACCAAAAAATAGTGATGTAATTATCAGAGAGCATGCACCAGAAGCCAGTATACCAGATCTCCAAAAGTAACGCTTACCAATACAGCTACAGGGAAAGCAGGGACAAACCTGACACCGTATCTCACAGTAATCTCGGAACAGGACTCCTGTATAGCTTCAACTTCCTCCTCTGTAAGTCCTTTTATCCGGTTGGCGCGGATCACTCCTTCCTCTGTCTCAACGTCCTCTGCAAGGACCTCTCCCGGTTCAAGCTCCGAGGATTCCAATGTCTTTCTCATGGCGCTGTTTTCTACGGCTTTCAGGTACCGGTAAAGGATCAGAACTCCTGCAAGCGCCAATGCAAATCCAAGCACCGGATATAGGGAGTTCATGTAAGCCATGGGCCTGCTAGATAGGGTGTAAACCGTTAGGGTATACACAACCAGCGCGAAAAACAAGGTTATGGTTACAAGTCGCTTCCAGTAGCACTTCATGTCTTTAAAGAAGTCAGTCATCACCTCTTCCGAGGTAAGACCTTCAAAAGCAGCGTATAGGAGAGAGTAGACTGCACCCACGAGGAAGATGTTGAACAGTAGTGTCAGGGGAAACGGCCAGAAAGCATTGAATATAGGCTGGAACTCGGTTGGAAGGTAGGGAAGAGCAAAGCCTATGGATCCAAGTACAAAGGCGTCTGCACCTCCCCAGCTACCAAGCAGGTATAGCCCCCAGCCAAATCCAAAGAATGCTGCACCAACTAGCAGGGACCGGGTAATGTATGACCAGTTTCCAGATGTGTAGGACGCTACTGCGTGGAGCAAAACCCCGGCAACCGCCACGACTATGGAAATCATGTCGGGTACTTCCGTGGTCTTCAGATCAAGGTAGGCCGCGGTGGATGTCCCTCCAAGAACGACCGCCAAAATAATATATCCTATCATCTCCAAGAATGGATTGGTGTCGAAACTAATAATAGTTTAGCCTGAAAAGGAGGTATATACAGATGGACTCAGACGAATCAGTGATAAGGACAAAGGTTGACCAGCTTCTGGAATACCTGGCAGGAAGAGAAGAAGTACCTTTAGATGAGGCTGCTGAGGAGCTTGATGTTCCTAGAGACACAGTAGAGAGCTGGGCGCAGGCGCTTGCAGACTCCGGTCTTATAGAAAAATCATACTCCGCAACGCAGGGCACTATCCTGAAATTTGCAGATGCTGAAAGAGCAAAAGAACGGGCAGGTGAAGTAGAGAAAAAAGCCAAGGAGAGTATAAAGAGTGCCAAAGAGGAGGTAGAAGGGGTAGAAGATCTAGAAGAAGTCAAGGAATCTCTGGATAGGATAGAGCAGACCTTCAGGGAACGAAAGGAGATCAGCAGGAAACTCCAGGAAGAGCTGAATGAACTTGAAGAGGAAGAAGAGGATATCGAAGAGTTGGAGGAGGAGAAAAACTCTGAAGAGCTTGAAGACATGCTTAAAGTCCTGAGAGATTTAGAGGAGGATATAAGAGATGTGGAGGAGCAGGAGGAGGTAGAAGAGTTCAAAAAGAAGAAAACTGTGGTGGAGGAACATATCAAGAGGTTGGCAGAGCTGGAGAAAGGTCTGAAGGCGCTTAAGGAAGGAGAGAAAGAGGACAAATCTGAAGAAACCAGAGAAGAGAATGAAAAGGATGAAGAGAATGAGGAGTATGTATGTAATAAATGTGGGGACGAGTTTGAGACCGAGACCGGCCTAAATATTCATAAAGGAAAGACACACAAACAGCTCTAGAGGGTTATCTGATGGAGGAACATTACACCGTGGAGTCGGATGGAGTGCCGGCAGAAGTAGAGATAACAACCGACACTGACGATTATGTCCCAAGATACCTTATAAATCGGCCTGATATCGATTCTGCTACAGGTGCAGTTCTGAAGAGTATTAAAGGCCAGCTTATAGACGAGATAGAGCTTTCAAAGAAGGAATTTGTGGACATAAACGAAATGTCAGAGGTTAAAGACAAGTTCAGGGAGAAGGCCAGAGAGATAATAGATCAAAAGCTTCCTTCAATCGAAGAGGATCAGGCTGAGATCCTTACAGGCAATCTACTACACGAGATGCTTGGCCTGGGAGATATAGAACTTCTCCTGGCTGATGGAAACCTGGAGGAACTGGTTGTCAACAGCTCGACAGAGCCTATATGGGCATATCACAAGAAACATGGCTGGCTAAAGACCGACCTGCATATCGATACAGAGGAAGAGATTAAGAACTACGCCT
>JAXINT010000103.1:0-2080 GCA_034190605.1 Asbonarchaeaceae archaeon (SeqCode)
AGTCAAATGAGGCTGGCCTTTTAGGCTAATAGAAGCAGGCTTACTCCCAGCACCGCTTTACACTATTCTTGACGATCTATTTCTTCTTTCAGTTCTTGAAGCTCTCCATATTCATCACTTTTTACATATATTGCGCTGCCGCAATCATTCTCTTTTCCGAAGGACAATATAAGGTAGTTCTCTACTAACCACAAAGTTTAAAATAATGTTTATGGTTAGTAACCACATGGAATTTAAAAGCGTGCTTGCGGAGCAGCGGGAGGAGCTGAAGGAGATTGAGAGGGAGGAGAAGATCATCAGGAGGGATAGGCTTTCCTTTGCAGAAGATGCGCTTTCAGAACCTAATATCCTTGCTGTGATCGGTGTGCGTAGATGTGGGAAGTCTATATTCTCTTACCTTGCCGCAAAGCAAGATTCTTTTGGATATATCAACTTTGATGATGAACGGCTTCGAGGTGTAGATGCGGACGATCTTAACAGACTTCTGCAGGCCTGCTACAGTCTGTTTGGGGATGTGGACTATGTAGTGTTGGACGAGCCGCAGCATGTTGAGGGATGGGAGATGTTTGCAAATAGGCTGCGCCGTACTAAAAGGGTTATAGTCACTGGTAGCAGCGCCGATCTTCTTTCTGGAGAACTTGCCAGCCGTCTTACTGGGAGATATATCTTGCTTGAGATGTATCCATTTTCGTTTCAGGAGTACCTGGAGTTTAAAGGCATAGAAACCGAGGTGAGAACTACCAAGAACCGTGCAGAGATTTTAGACCATCTTACAGAGTACATGGAGGAAGGAGGATTTCCCGAGGTTCAGAAGTTTGGTAGACGCATACTGAACCACATCTATAAGGATATTATAACTAAAGACGTTGTTGTAAGGCACGGGATTAGGAAGAAGGACGAGCTCAGCAATCTAGCACATTACTTGGTTACAAACATAAGTAGCGAGATAAGCTACAGCAAGCTGAAGGAGATTTTAGAGGTGAATCAGGTTTCTACCGTTTCAAATTGGGTTTCTTACCTTGAAGACGCTTTCCTGATTAGGGAGCTAAAGCGTTTCTCCTATAAACTCAAGGAACAGATAAAGTCCCCTCGAAAGGTGTATGCTGTTGATCCTGGTCTTGCCAGGACCGCAGGTTTTACCTTTATGGAGAATCGCGGACCTGTCATGGAGAATGTGGTGTATGTAGAACTGCTTAGACGCCACTCAACAGAAGAGGCAGAGGTCTACTATTGGAAAGACCACCAGGGGAGGGAGGTCGACTTTGTTATAAATTATAATAAGGGAGTAGATCAACTTTTACAGGTCACATATGCGGATAGCAGAGAAGATGTCAGAGACAGAGAAATAGATAATCTATTACGCGCTTCGGAAGAGCTGGACTGCAACAAGCTTCTAATAATTACCTGGGACTGTGATGACAGACTGGAGAGGGAAGGAAAGGAGATAGTGCTTGAACCTATTTGGAAGTGGCTCCTGACAGAACGATAAATTACAAATCTGGTTTATATAACACCGTTATACCAAATCAAACATCGGATTTTCGCTACTTTTTATAAATATGATCACCAAATCTTGTTTAGAACCTTAATCCAAGGTGCAAGACATGGCAAAGAAAGAGCAACAGCAGATGCCTTCCTCCTTTGGAGGGCTTGTGAGATACTTTGATGAGGGAGAGGCCAAGTTCCAGCTAGATCCTAAAGTAATTGTGGCGGTGATTGTGGGTCTTATAACTCTGGAACTGGTTGCGAAGTTCTCTCTTGGACTGTAAAAAGGAAACTTGTTGATGGGCCCGTAGCTCAGCCCGGACAGAGCGCTCGGCTTCTAAGTGCGGTTACGCTCGCACCGCGCAATAAGAGGTTCAAAAGGAACCTCTTGGTGGACGGAGATTGTTCCGTGGCGCGCTAAAATGTATCAATATACGAAGATACCGAGCGGTCGAGGGTTCAAATCCCTCCGGGTCCGCTCACGTTCGTTCGCTTCTCCTCCTGGATTTAATGACGTCGCTTCTCTTCGAGAAGCTCCGAGGTTCAAATCCCTCCGGGTCCGCTCACGTTCGTTCGCTTCTCCTCCTGGATTTAA
>JAXINT010000103.1:2180-2275 GCA_034190605.1 Asbonarchaeaceae archaeon (SeqCode)
TGACGTCGCTTCTCTTCGAGAAGCTCCGAGGTTCAAATCCCTCCGGGTCCGCTGATTAAACAGTTCAGTTCTCTTGATTTGGAAAGAGGGATATA
>JAXINT010000098.1:0-2214 GCA_034190605.1 Asbonarchaeaceae archaeon (SeqCode)
CCCTTCACACTCCAGATATCCGGGCCATGTAGCGTTAACTACCAGGGAAGAGCCAAGTCAAAGCTGGATCATGGAGAGAGGATTGTAGTTGTGAAGCAGGACAACGCGCTTCTCGTACATGGACCTGAGAACTACCAGCCAAAGAACTGGCAGCCTGAGACCGACAGGTTTGAGGTAGAGGTTAAGGGAGAAAAACTGGTCTTGCGCTCAATCAGAAACAGTCCTAAAGAGGTTGTAGAGATAAAGTTTGAAGAGCTGGAAGCCCTGTATGTAACAAAACTTGTTGACCGTAGAGAACTACAGGTCAAGGGACATGAGGTAGATATACACGAGGCGATAGAGCGCGACCCTGAGATCATAGAAGAAGGCCTTAAAATTGTGGAGCGGGAGAAGAAGACTCCGGCAGGGTTTATAGATGTTTTTGCAAGGGATAAAAACAATGCGTTGGTAGTTATTGAGGTTAAGAGAAATCCAGACCACAACTCCGTATTGCAGCTCAACCGATACATGGATGAGGTTAAAGATGAATTTCCTGGAAGAACTCTTAGAGGAATACTTGCAGCACCAAAAGCCTCTGAGAATGTCGTGGATTATCTGGAAGAGCGCAACCTGGAGTTTGTAGAGGTCTCCATGGAAGAGGTTATAGAGGAGTATGAGGATTTCAGGGAAAGTCAGTCTAGTCTGGATAAGTTCTGATCACTCAGTATTATGAACTTATACTGTCGTAAGCTGCCTCTACAGCAGTTACTATTCCTCCTCCTATAGTGCCTTCTACTATGCTATGGAGCTCTGCTTTTCCAGGAATGATAAACTGTGCGGCCTGTCCCAGAGCTCCAAACAGCGCTCCTCCTGCAGCCATAGCTCCATATTTAGGATATTTTCCATAATCTTCTTCCATTCCGGAGAGTCTGTAAAGCATATCCATGGAAAGAGAGCCTGCAACTCCAAGACTGTAGTGCGCTGCTTTGTCCACTATCTGAGCCATATCGCCTCCAGAAGTATCGAATGCAGCGTATGCTGTTGTCAGAAGTGAAAGTCCTATAGCAGCTGTCTTATATTTATCCAGTTCCTCCCAGTTGCTATATGCTGTCCGCACCGGTTCTATTCCATCTCCCATTTTACGGAGGAATTTGCCTGTGGGAACCTCGTTAATCTCTACAGATGTTTTTTCGCTGTCCAGGAACTCCTTTACATCCCGCATATCATTCATTCCGCTGTAACCGGGGTTATGGCTAGCTGCCTGGCCTGCAAGCTCCGGATCTTTTGCATCTGAGCACCCTACGTTTTTTATAGCGCAGTCAGCGTCTTCCTCTATATTCCAGTAGTTCAGACCCATTAAATCGCCCTTGAAGTCGTTTAAAGCAGTCCAAGGCTGTTTTTTGAACTTCTCCAGCCACGCGTTTCCGTTTTGGTCCGTGTATACATCCAGCTCCTTCGCAGCATTTTTTATCTGGTTGTATACTCCAGAGCCTCTATCCAACCCTCTTAGAATGCCTCCTCCACCTGAGAAAGGATGTCCTAGGAGAAGCGCAGAGCTATCCTTATACTTTCTATTGTGCTCCAAAACAGCATCTATAAACTCTTCTCTTGCGTTCTCAGAGTATTTATCCAAATCCTCGAAATATGAGGGGTCGTAGGCACCTATGATATTAACCCCGTACTCTCCGTGTTCTCCAACTTCCAGCTCCACAGCTGTTGCCGGCACCTTTATTCCGGAATCCTCTAAGGATTTCAGGTATGGCTCATCCTTTTTCTCCGGCCTCCTGTTCTTTATAGTGGGGATAACCGCATATTCCGTAGTATTCTCAAATTTAGATTCAAGAGATTCCCTTACAGCGGCTCCATACTCTTCCGCATCCGGGAGTTCTAATCCCAGGTAGCCTCCTTTCCCCTCATCGGAAGGGAGATGTTTCTGCGTATCAAGCACCACACCAGATCCAGTCATATGTAACTAATCAGTAACAATAATATAAAAAAGTTTCGGTGCGGGATGGAAATCGGACTTAAATTCGGCCGATGAGTTGAATGGCAGGGCTGGGACACGAAAATCAGAGACTCGATGAAATCGAAGATTTCACTCGATCGAATTAAACTGCCGAAGGCAGTTTATTGAGTTTTCTCGTGCCTTGTTCTCCCTGCGGGAGAACTTAAGGATTTGGACCTCTGGGCCTCTCTGGGGTGAGAGGCGCAGTCATCAAATCGACTGCCGAACGC
>JAXINT010000067.1:0-2208 GCA_034190605.1 Asbonarchaeaceae archaeon (SeqCode)
TAGTCTCTTTGAACAGGTCAACGTCCACTTCGGCGGACTCAACCCCGACGCAGGAAACGGGACAAGCGAAACGGTAGAAAAAGTAGCTTTCTCCCCCCACGGCGACAACGTTGAAGCATCTTTCCGGGGAAGCAGCGGGGACAAGACAACCGTAGAATTCTTCCACCGCGACACCAGTAACAACAGGAACAACCTCGCGGACAGCGACAACGACACTATCGAGTCCGTCGAGGCTAACCAAATACACGAAAACGAGTACTTCACGTCGGATGCAGGGGACTTCACCCATCTCTGGGAGGTAACCGGGGTAGAGAGAGATAGCAAAGCCTCGAACATGGCATCCAGCGACCAAGCAACGATTGACCTTAGCGATGCAGTAACGGGCAGGAGCGTAACTGTTACACTGAACGCCCGCGACTCAGAGGATTCGGACGGAGACCTCACAGACGGCACCCCGACCGATGAGAACTACTACTCTGGAACGGAGATCATCGACGGACAGACCTATCACTTCGCGCTGGAAGGAGATAACGACGGTTCAGGTAGCAACGACTTCGACAGCGACAGCAACACAGACTTCAAGGCCACCTGGGGTACGGACTCTGCACACGCCAGCTCCGGATCCTCTATAAGCGTCACGACAGGTGGAGAAGGAGGAAACTCGGGAGTTACGACCTCTTACCCGGCAGTCGAAACCTCGAACGGCGCAAGGCTGGCATTCTACACCTCCAACCAGTCAGTCAATGGCGGGGACGTGGGAGCGAGTCTGGCGCAGTTCAACACAGAGGAACAGTTCGCAAACGCAAGTTCTACCCAGACAGTGGAAGGAGCAAACGGGTACGGAAACGGTGACGATATTTATAACGACGATGACAGTGACGACCTCTACACAAACGCCTCGGATATACTGATGGGAGGAACAACATCTAACCTTGCAGCAGGAGACAGTCTAGGGTTCACAGCCGATAGCGACTGGCAGGGGTCAATGACCGACAGTGTAGCAGTGTATGATAGCTCCAATGGCGGTAAATGGGATCCTTCGAGCGACGCCATCTGGAATGAGACTACAAGCGCCCCTAGTGGAGCCGACGAGAGATGGTTCTCGAACAACGATACGCTGATCGCCGGTACAGCCCCCGCCGATGGAACCAATGAGACAGGAGATGGAGGCAAGGATTCTGACTGGACAACGGTACAGTTACACGACAACTCGGATGGAGGCAACTGGGACCCGTCCAACGACGCAATAATCAACGAGTCATACAACGGCACCACTTATTCCACATCAGCGGACACTACCCTACTCGACGGGGGAGACATCACCCCTGTTGGAGGAGACAAACTGTTCACCTTCGACTCAGAGACACAGCACGATGGCTCGGGCTCGTTCAGCAGCAGTAATAACATCTACATCGACAACGACGCGGACGACAGGTTCAGTTCAGGTGACGACGAGTTCGGGTCGACGACTCATACAGTGAGGTTCTTTACCACCGACAGAGACATAGTCAACAATCTGGCTTCGGGAGCCTACTCAACCTTCAACTCGGAGAAGAAACCTTCGATCTTCCTTATCGAGGAAGAGGACAACAGGACGACCCAAGAAGCCTACGAGGTGTCGGGAAGCTGGGACAGCGGCAATACAGAGGCAAACGTAGACCAGCCCTCCTTCTCAACCTCAGGATGGAGGTCGACTTCCAGCTTAGACAGCGACACCTCGGTAACAGTGGGGTACGACTTATTCGGAACCTACAGCTGGTACGACAGCGATAATCAAGGCTCTGTCAAGCTATTCTATCCTGCTGGCCAGGCAACCGCAGGCGTAGCAGTCACAGATCAGGACGGAAGCATCTCTACTTCCGCAGGCGGCACAGGAACCGCGGAGGTTCAGACGCCGGCAGGATGGCCTGACGCCGCGATGCTGGACTCGGATATCAGCGGCGACCCATCGACCAACACGATCCTGGTCGGGGGACCGGTGGTCAACAGCCTGGTCCAGGACCTGGCCGACATGAACAAGACGCAGGAAGGAAGCGAGTACAGCCAGGGAAGCGCGATCATCGAGCTGATCGACAACGCCTGGAACGACAACGACGCGCTCGTCGTCGCCGGCTACTCGGGAAGCGACACCAGAGAAGCAGCGAACGCGCTCGCCGACATGGACATGGAAGCCGACACGATCGCCGGCAACGATGTCTCCGGCAAGGC
>JAXINT010000089.1:0-2130 GCA_034190605.1 Asbonarchaeaceae archaeon (SeqCode)
ATGTTGGTAGTCAGGAGGGCAGGTTATATCGTTTCTCTCATCCTGAGCCTTCAGTGGCTCTTGAGGCTCCTACGAACGATTCTACGGTTCAGGTTCCGGTTAATTTCAGTTTCACATCACATTGTTTCAGTGCTGGCTGTAGTTCTGCACGGCTGTACATGGATTCTCAATCAGGTGGCTCTTGGACAGTATATAACTCCACAAACAGCGTAGTCAATGGAAGTATAGAAGGCTTTATCCAGAATGTCTCCAGGAATTTCACACTGCCCGTAACTTTGAATTGGAATATCTTGTTGAATCAGACCGACGGTAAATCTTCATTTGCCTCCAAAAACTTTACTGTTACCGTGAACAATGCTGATACGACTCCTCCTCTATGGAGAAACCAGATGCAGAACACTACAGAAATACAGAACACTGAATCCATAGAACTGTCGGCACAAGGAAAGGACGACGAAAACCTTTCACACGGCGTTCTAGCGACTAACGAAACCGGTAACTGGGTTAACAAGACCGGGAACTACAGTTCGCCAGTAAGCGTTTTCAGTTCTGGGCAGTGGAACTGGACAAACTTCACCTGGCACAACCGTTCTGTTTCGCCAAAGACAATCGGCTGGAAAGTCTGGTACAACGACACCGCAGGGAACTGGAACTCTACTCCTGTAAAGACATTTAAGGTAGCTGGCAAAAATAGATTTGCATCTGAAAACATAAATTTTGGGGAAACTCAAGAAAGACAGACCACAGGCTTTAGAGCTATATCTCAGGCATTCGACATACAAGAAGCAATCGATGACGCTTCATCTATATTCAAATCCATCACCGAAAAATTCCAGACACTGATAGATCAGAGCCGGTCATCAAATATAGGAAGACTCTTTGAGCAGTCTACAACTATAGCATTTGACATCGCATCACGGTCTATCCTCTTTAGGACAATTACAGAGTCCATAGACGTCCAAGACCTTTCTGGCCGATCAATCGGGATGTCTAGACTGTTAACTGATACCTTCCAATATACGGTAGAGATCTCAGATAAGTTCATCTACGAAAGGGTTTTTGACCAGAATCTGGATATGGAGGAGGTTATAAAGGATACTTCGTCTGCATTAAGAGGGGTTACGGAGTTGTTCCAGACTTCTGTTCAAGAGAGCCGAACTTCAACCTTAGACAGGATATTTGTGGATTCTATTACTGTAAGCTTTGATATGGCATTGAAATCCAGCATTTTTAGGACATTTGAGGAGCCAATAAATATTCTGACTTCCAATGCAAGGACAACAAGTTTTACAAGAATTTTCACCGATACATTCCAGTATGCAGGCGATTTTACAAGAGAAATTATCCTTGAAAGGGTGTTTAACCAGAATATAAATACTGATGATGTTATCAGTAGAGGAGACTTTATCTTGCGGACAGTTAAAGAGGTATTTATTATCTCTGAGGAAAGAAGTAGTGATACAACCGTCAGAAGGCTGTTCGAACAATCTATAGATATAGGTTCTGATATTGTGCTGACTTCAAGCAGCTTTAGATCAGTATCAGAGTCGATAAGCACTTTAACCACCCGTACACAGAAAAAAAGAATAACCAAGGCACTTACCGATACTTTCCAGTATACTGCGGAGAGTACTAGGCAGGCGATGGTTGGTAGGGTGTTTGGTCAGGATTTGGGTGTTGTTTTGGATGTTTCGAGGTCTGGTTCGTTTGCTAGGGTTTTTGTGGAGTCTATAACTGTGAGTGAGAATTTGAGTTCAGGGGTTTCTATTCCTAGAGTCTTTACTTCTACCTACACTGTATCAGATGCTATATCAAGGAGTCAGAGTTTGGGCAGGGTTTTTGTAAGTTCTTTGGATTTTGCTGCGGAGTTGACTCGGCAGAATACTGTTTCAAGAGTATTCACCTCTGGTTTTGATATAGCTACCTTTATTAATGCCATTCTGCCTGGGAGTGATGGTGGTGGTAGTGGTGGTGGAGGCGGTGGTGGGGGTGGTGGAGGTGGCGGAGGAGGTGGCGGTGGAGGTGGTGCGGCTGGTTTGGTGGGTGATGAGGTGGGGGGTGATTCTCAGAGTCGTACTTGGGCTTATTTGCCTGCGGATGCGACTGCTCACATGGAGATTCAGAATTATG
>JAXINT010000035.1:0-2123 GCA_034190605.1 Asbonarchaeaceae archaeon (SeqCode)
GTCAGAATCCTTTAATTCTCCGGAAGAAGGGGGGGGGCTCTATCCCTTGCATTATTGCGCCCAATGAGCGTAACCATTGCGGAGGGCAGGATTTGAACATCGCAAACAAGTTTGCTTGGGCTTCAAATCATTGCCACTAACTCTCCCTGAAATGCGGAGGGCAGGATTTGAACCTGCGAACCTCTGCAGGACAGCGCCCTGAACGCTGCGCCTTCAAGCTGCAGTCAGCTTGACCAACAGAGCCGGTTCTAAGGAACCGACTTATGGAGCCGCTTTAATATGCGGGGTCTCCCTGCCAGCAACTCTTTGACCACTTGGCTACCTCCGCTTGTGTTTTGGCCTTCTGGACTTCCTGAGATTTATCGAAGGAAGGATAGAGTGTCTGTGTCAACAGACACCTTGGCTACCTCCGCTTCGATTGTCCTTCTGAGAGGGTTCGCTTGTCGAACCCTCAGTTGCATTGTCTGGGCGTCTCAGACTTCCTTAGGGAAGTCTGATCGAGCACGCGTTCTTATAGGAGAACGGGTGCGATAACCCGACCTTGGCTACCTCCGCTAAAGTTTTTTAATCAGAAAAAAGCTCACATGAAGGCGTCTACATCCTGCTCTTCCTCCAGAAGCTCCTGTGTGTATTCAAGAGCTGCATCCTGTATTGCCTGCCCTGTATCGAACTCTTCGGATTTCCTCTCCCTTACCGAGACAAAGGCGGGATAGTCGACAGCCTCCCCGACAACTATACATTCTCCAACCCTTAGACCAGGAATAGATCTTATAACATCGCTTGTTATCCCTTCACTGGACTGTTTTATCCTGTCCAGGTCGTTAGGGTTTGTCACCCTGAGAATCATGTGGGTGTTGCACTGTGAGAGAGCCGTGGTTGAGAGGCCTACAGGCCTCTGCGATATAAGGCCTAGGGACGCGTGGAACTTTCTGCCCTCTCTTGCTATCTTCTTGATAGTGCTCCTTGCTATGGCATCTGAGGACGACACGTTTTCAGGCGCAAAGGTGTGAGCCTCCTCCACGAGGAAGAAATAAGGCGGTATCTTGCCTCTCCTCCTGGCCTTGAACAGCTTGTCGGAGAAATAGGCGGCTATTATCTGCTTCTTCTTGTAGTCTATAACATCGGAGAGGTCCAGAACTATCATTTTTCCCGGCTCTATCCGGTCTATAGAGGGGTTGTCGTATCTCTTGAAGAGATCCATGTATTTCATACGTTTCAACCTGTCTATCCATATCTGCCTGGTTTTCTTCGGCATCTCAGCCTCTTCCAGTCTCCTCTCAACTTCTTCCAGACCGTATACTCCTTTGCCCTGTTTCATATCCTGTTTTAAGTCTCCAAGAATCTTCTCCATCTCCCTCTTCTGCGGAGAGGTGACATCGCTGAAGTAGTATGCCAGCTTTGAGGAGGTCATTGAGGACATCCCGATCTGTAGGTCACTGGCGTTGTAAACCTCTACACGATCAGAATACTGCGGATCTTGTGCAAAACCTGCGTATTCTCCGTGAGGATCCAACACAACAACTCCAAGCTGCCCCTCTTCCGGATCTCTGTCAAGCAGCTCCTCTAACATTACTGAGGCAAGGTAGGACTTGCCTGCTCCTGACTGCGCCAGGATGGCAAGATGCTTCTGGAAGAGCTTTGTCATGTCCAGCCTGGCTTCAAGGTTCTGGTGCTGTATGTCTCCAATTTTAATCCCTGAGTCTTTTTCCAGCCCTAGAAAGTCTGTGAGCCGATCCTTATCCGCCTTGTATACATCAGTACCTGGAGAGGGAGGGAATGAAGGTCTTTTTACGAGACCGCTCGAGTGGTAGACTCCTAAAGTTCTTCCTCTTCCAATGAGGTGTTCCCTGTCCTCTGTTGGGAACTGTTTCTTAAGATTAACTCCCTGCTTACGAGATTCTGAAACCGATTCGGCGTTGTTGAAGAAGATGTTGGTCTTTCTTATGCTTGATACGCGCGCCACTGCCTTTCCTTCCTCGGTATCAAACTCCACGAACTGCTCCTTTTTCACGGGCTTCTCAAGCGTGAATGCGAATTCTTCAGATGTCGGTGTCTCTTCAGTGGAGATTATCGTGCCAACTTCTTCTGTCATAGGAAAAAGGTTGTTTTTAAAGGATAAAAGG
>JAXINT010000073.1:0-2087 GCA_034190605.1 Asbonarchaeaceae archaeon (SeqCode)
TCAAGAATCCGGACAAGAAGGGATACAGGACCGTGTCTAAAGGCTCTGATAGGTTCGCATTCAGCCACGAGTTCTCGGAGGCAGGCACCTACCGCGTAAAACTTGAAGTGGCGAAGAACGGAGAGACCGCATCCGACGTGGCCATAGTCAATGTGGAGAAGGAAAAGAAGAAGGTTAACATTAACGTGGAAGTGCAGTCCCTTAACGCAAATCCAAACGAGGTAATTATAACCGCTTCAACCGATCCGAAATATCCAGAGAGCGCAGTCCTAGAATATACCTTTGCAGCTGTCAACAAGCGCACGGGAGATCCCGTGTTCGTGAGGACAACTGAAAAGAAGTCCATACACCACACATTTGACGATGCAGGTAACTACCGTATATTTGCGCAGGTCAAACTTGACGTGGGAGAGCTGGAGGAGGAATCCGAGTAGAGGAGATACAAGATGAGAATTTCAAAGAAACTCAAGGCAACGGCAGTCTTGATGGCGGTGCTAGTACTGCTCCTGCCAGTTACAACTGCGCAAAACACGAGGTTCCTTGGAGATATTGCAAAGGGCAGGAGCAAGCAGCTTAGAAGCGAATTCGATCCCGATAAAGGCCTCATCACCTCCACGGCATTTACCGATGTACAGCTTAACGGAGAGTCAGTTGATGAACAGGGAGGAACCAAAGATCAGAGGATAACTTTAAAGCTTAATCCAGGAATTAATTGGATCTCTAGTCCTGGTATAGGCGGAATAAATAGGGGAGAAATAGAAAGGTGTACGGGCTTCAATGGGATCGAGACACTGGATAAGGGGGCAAATAATTTGAATAAGGAGAAGGAGAGCTATAGCTCTATGGAGAGGACATTCTTAAGCCCTGTAAAGGGTTACCGGGTGAATCTGGGTAGTGGTTGTAAAATAGTAGAGAACGATCCCTTCCCTACAGATAAAGGTATTATAGAGTCAGATAGTAGTCTTGAACCTGGCTTTAACCTGATATCTGTTCCGTACGAGACCAGTCTTAATAAGGTTGAAGGAAACTGCGATATTCAAAGCATTAAACAGATGGATACAAGCAGCAGTAGTGGGATTACAGAAACACTTGATCCAAAGAAGGCATACGCGGTCAAAGTAGATAACAACTGTAAGCTAGACTTCAAGGAATGCGGAGAAGTAAAATACACTTCAAACTCTATAAGCGCACAGGAGGGTCCTGACTGCGCTGGAGAAGGTGACAAGGTAGAGGTGGAGAGGAACGATCAGGGCAAGGTCACGAAGGCGGAGTGGGAAGGTCCTAACGGCAAGAGCATGGAGATCAAGCGCCAGAAGAACGATGCAGGCCAGTACCTCAATAGGGGTAGGCTTAGAGCTGATACGGATGGAGATGGAGAGAGCGAGATCGATAAGCTTGTTAAACTGGCTAAAGCAGCAGCGATGCTTATCGCAGTTATGAAAAAAGCCGGAGTAATAGGAGAGATAAAGGGTCTGTTTGGAGGCGCCACAAAGGCAGATTTACAAGCAGCTGCAAAAAATAATAATTTTGGAAAGGCCAAAGAAATTGCGAAGGAACTTGGATATGAAGGCACTCAGCTCTACAAGGATTTGCAACATCCAACAAAAGAGGGATCATGGCGTAGGCTCAATAACCTTGATGAAAATTATGGTAACCTCCTACCTCGAGGAACGGAAGGACAGGGTGGAATAGGAGACCTAAAGCAGACAGAGAGTCAAAAAGAAGAGAGACAAAAAGAAGAGAGACGAGAAGAATTAACAAAGAAGGTGTGGGACAAGTATAATGAACTCACTGAAAGTATGAGAGAGGTAGTAAAAAAACCGGCTGCTGAAAAAGATATGGAAGGAGATAAGGCAAGTAGTGGGGTAAATGAAGATAATACACTCGCAGAGAAATGTGGACCCGGAACCTCTGAATTTGCAAAAGGAAAGCATATGAGGTTGTGCATACCAAAGTGAGGTTTATTAATGATTAAAATGGCCATAAAGGATTACAAAAAAAGATTGATTCTAGTGCTATCTCTAGCACTCCTACTCGCCGGATGTACCGGACAGGATGGAAGAACCGGGAGCGCCGGGAAGGGAGAG
>JAXINT010000186.1:0-2081 GCA_034190605.1 Asbonarchaeaceae archaeon (SeqCode)
TATAGATGCAAAGGGTTCAGACGGCTTTCTGGACATATATACAGGAAGCTGGCAGTCAGACATAGTCTCTCTAGATCAGGACCAGTGGCAGATGATAACCACCACATACAACGGAACCACGATGATCACCTACAAGGACGGAACAGAAGTCAACAGAACCAACAGTGCAGATATAAGTTCAGGAGGACAGAGCGGCAGTAAATTAGGCTCAACCTACAATGGCGGCAGTAAATTCTATGACGGTAAACTGGACGAAGTGCGGACTTACAACAGCGCCATAAACGCCTCGGAGGTTAAGGAGCTGTACATGCGCGGTGGGGATGGGAAGTTCCAGGGGCATTACAACCAGAGCTTTAGTCTGCCTTCTTCTGAGCTTCCTGACGAGATAACCGTGGAGTCGGAGGATATTGGGGCGGGGCAGACTGCCTGGGTTAATGTATCCACTACAAAGGGAGAGCGCAATGTCTTCCAGCTTGATTCGGGAGACACTGTAAAGAACTATCCGCTGAACTTCTCGATAAGTGGGGGTAATGTCACTGTTAAGATTAACATGACCACGAATACCTCGAAAAAATCTCCGGTTATAAACCGGTTCGACCTCTGGACCAAGGTAGGTGGTACTCGGACGGAGAAGATAGAGACATTCCAGGGAGGGAAGCCAAGGAGCTTCATGCCTAACAACTCCCAGGTCAGGATTGAGGTAACAGGAAGCTATGGAAACACGCCTAACCTCACGGTAACGGATTCAAACGGGACAAAACAGTTCGACCAGAAACCGCTTACAAACATCACGGGAACTCCAAGACTCTACCGGTTCAACTACACCTTGAACGGAAGCTTTGGATGGTACGACCTGACGATCACCTCTAAGATCGTTAGGAAATGGGACAATGTATTCTACCAGGCAAGAACCTGGCAGGATAACTTCACCGATTCAAGCGGTAACAGCTATACCTTTAGGAGACGTCTGAACGTTTCCGAGCCAGGAACCGATAAACGGTGGTTCGTACCGGTGGACAGAAACCTTGACTTTGATTTTGAACCTGATCCTGACTCGATAAGAGTGGTTGCGTGGAACGGCTCAAGGATGCTTGAGATCCCAAGCCAGGTCTACAATACCACGGATAGCGGTGGCGGAGAGATAAACAACGGAAACATAGCGTTCCTAAGCTCCTTGAACAAGAGCGAAACCAGAGACTACTATGTAGTATCAGCAAAGTCCGAATACAAGAAGAACTATTCCACAGACCTCAACACCGAGAACCTTTCCAACAGGAATCTTACAAGGATATCTAACAGCTACTACACCACCTTCTTCGACCACGACACGGGAGGACTGATGAAGGATCTCGAAAACAAGTTCGGAACCAACGGAAGCCTCTCAGGTTCAGAGCCGATGGACTTCTACCCTCAACTGGATGCAGGATCAACTATAGCGGCGAGGAACGAAAAGAATCCAGCAATCAATGTTACATCCGGAGCTGTTCTCTCAAGAATTACCGTGTCAGGAAATATAGAGGGCCTGAGCAACTATCCCTACACCATGGAATGTACTGTATACTCCAAGAACACCTACATGGAGTGCGAGAAGAACCTTACAAGAACAGGGAGCAGCGATGACTGGTCAGAACTTATATTTAACGGACTGAAGCTGAGTGATGGGCTATGGAAGAGCTCAGCGTATCGTAACTCAACCAACGCTATAAACATTAAATCGCTCTCGGACGGAAACAATCCCGACACTAACGCGTTAGACTTCCAGATGGACTGGATAACCTTCTACAACAACGACACATCCGACGCTGTTGCAGAGCTTTGGCTTAACCAGAGCTTTGACGTGACACAGTCGGAGGAACTTGCAATACTTGACCAGGCGGACGAGGAGTTCTACAAGCAGACCGGTATATTCTCAACAGTGGGTGTTAACATCCCTGTAGGCAGTAGCTTTTACACCAGGACTGCAAGAATGGCGTACAACGGTATAAGGAACTATAATGTTGTCAACAATACCTTTAATCAGCTTTCAAATCCGGTTACGATTGGAAAGGGAAGTGAGGAGACGAACGATGCGGAGATTCCTA
>JAXINT010000183.1:0-2074 GCA_034190605.1 Asbonarchaeaceae archaeon (SeqCode)
CATCTTATAACACTGTTATACCTCAATTATGGACACGGTTTTTATAAAGACAGGGAAGTAATTCCACAGTGTATGAAACCAAAGTATGTTTTAGCGCTCGTTCTGGCGCTGATTTTGGCAGGATGTACTGCGCCTCAGACCGGTGGTGAGGGAAAATTTGAGCTACTGGTCTCAGATGCTCCTGCAGCCATAGATGACTTTGATTCTCTGGAAGTAAGTTTCTCCGAGGCCAGAGTCTTCAAGGGAGAAGGAGGGAACGAAAGCTTTGAATCTATAGATATAGAAGGAAGGACAGTTGATCTTACACAGGTAAAAGGCGCAAGGGCAAAATCTCTGTTAAACACGACTCTTGAAACTGGCACATACACAAAGATAGAGCTCCATGCATCAGATAACCGAGGTATAGTTAACGGTGAGGAAGTGGCTGTCAAGATACCGCCAGGAAAACTGATGATAACCAAGGACTTTGAGATTAAGCCTGACAAGACTACCGAGTTTGTCTTTGACATACAGGTAGTTCTGAGAGGAAACCAGCGCAACAACCAGGGCTACATTCTGAAACCTGTGATCTCAAAGAGCGGAGTAGTAGGTAAAGACGTGGAGAGAAAAAGTGGAAAGGGAGACAAAGGCGGGAAAGAGGACAAGAAAACACCTCCTAGAAGTCAGGGGAAGCCCGAAGGAGTTTAGCTAGTTTCTTTCAAGCTCATAAGATGTTAAGATATCTCGGTTCCTGAATGTTCCCCAGTTGCTACACCGCTTATCTCTCCCCTGGAAGTTCCATCCAGCACCACTGTTCTTATCCCTGATCTCTCAAGTATGCTGCAGGCAGTTAAGTCCATGAGGTTGTACGAACCTGGAGAGCTGTTTCTCCCGGATATAAGATCTTTAAGCTCTTTGAAAGAGATTTTATCAAGTTTACTGGCGTTATTTCTACCAGGATCACGGTCATACACACCTTCGACATCTGTAGCTTTTACAAAAACATCTGCGTCTATGGCTTCTGCAGCCAGAGCCGCTACTGCATCTGTAGAATGTCCTGGTTCTGTACCTCCCATCACAACGGTATCAGCGATCTCTATAGCTTCTTGTAGCTGCTCAAAGCTCTCGGGAATTCCTGGATATGCGCCTTCCAGATAGGTTTTCAGTACGGAAGCATTAAGCCTTGTTGCTCTTATTCCTACCGTGTCCTTTTCAGAGTTTGAAGCGGTATCAGAACAGCTTTCTATAAACCTCTTTAGATCTCCTGCTCCCACCACTGCAACAAGCCTTCCGAACTTCTCCTTCAGCTCCTCAAGCTCATCGGCCTTCTCTCTAATGTTTGAAAGCGCCTTTGTAAAAACCGAGCCTCCAAAAGACACAGCAGCTCCTGCCATTGATGTACACCTGTCCAAGTGATAGAGGTTCTGGAGAAATAGGAACTAAAGTATGATTGTCTGGGCGGGGTTAAATAAGTTATGAGGAGACTACTATCAGAACAACATTATGGAATGTTATCCCACAAGTTTACGTGCCTTTTCTACAAATCTCTGGGCGTCCTCAATTGTTTCTTCAGCCTCTTCTTCGGTGAACTCTATGTCTATGTCGTAGTCAGCTGTTTCCCTGTCTTCTTCCGCCATTGAGAGAGCTTTTCCCAGTGATTCTTCAATTCTGCCCGGTTTGATGAACTCTTTTCCAATCATGCGTATAAGTCCTGCATGCGTCTTTGCGTGTATATTTTCCGACTCAAGAAGCAGTTTTGCGGCGTGATACATCGCATAGTAGGCTCTTGAGATCGCGTCCTCGTAGAACCCCCTCCAAAAGATATCGTGCTGCACTCAGCTTTCTTCCGGCTTTCTCAAGTCTATGCATATATCTCCGCCTCCGGCATTATCTCTGATAGGAATGAATTGTTGTTTTCCTGCATATCCTTGAACTCGTTCTCTGTTATAACCTTTGGCGCTATGTAGATGTCTTCTTCCAGCATCGTTTTGAACGAGATGTCAAAGACTTTATCTTTAACCGATCTATTTTTGGCCACAACAAGGACATCCACATCTGAATCCCTGCTCTCTGTGTTCCTAGCAACCGAGCCGTA
>JAXINT010000158.1:0-2031 GCA_034190605.1 Asbonarchaeaceae archaeon (SeqCode)
CTCCAACCAGGGACCTTGAGACTTCAGTTCCAGACAATGTTGCCTCCGAGTCCACGATCGACCGTTCGACAGTCGTGTCCTCTATTCTTGCTTCCGGGAACACTATACAGTCTTTCAGTACAGAGTTATTGACTTCAGCGCCCTCCATTACCCATACATTTCCTTTCAGGTCGGAGTCTCTGACCTTGCCTTCTATCTTTCTTCCGTTGTTGGAGAGCTTGCTGTGCGCCTTGAGATATCCCTCTCTGCTACCTACATCAAACCAGTGGCCGTTGAAAGGAAATGCCTTTATGTCCTTCCTCTTGTGCGCCCATTCCAGGAGTCTTCCAGGCTCATCCAGGTATTTCTCTCTAGGAACATCGGAACTTCTGAAGAATTTCTCGTAGTTGGAGAATATATCCAGGCTGTCCGCTGGGAAGAAGTAGCAGGCTGTAGATACTAGCGAGGAAGAAGGTTCCTCCGGTTTCTCTTCAAATCCGGAGATCAGGCCATTCTCGTCCTTGTCTATTACACCGAACGAAGAGGCCTCCGACCTTGATCCTATATCATAACATGCAACTGCAGGTTTATCTCCAGCAAAATCGAGGAATTCTGATATGCTAAAGCTGTACAGGTTGTCTCCTCCAATTA
This sequence comes from Asbonarchaeaceae archaeon (SeqCode), assembly GCA_034190605.1. GTDB lineage: Archaea > Nanohalarchaeota > Nanosalinia > Nanosalinales > Nanoanaerosalinaceae > JAXINT01. The sequence continues at coordinate 631 of JAXINT010000158.1, forward strand.
TGAGGTAGTCGTCCCTGCCCTTTTCTTCGATTATGTTCAGGATTGCTCCTATGGTTCCAGGCTTGTCCTCCTCGCAGTCCTGGTCCTCTACAAGCACTTCTGCGCTCTCAATATCTCTCTCGTCCAGGTAGTCCTCGAAATCATCTGCAAACTTCTGGTTGGTGGAGATAAGGATCTCATCCACCCCTTCACGGCCTTCAAGCTCGGCAACTATATAGTCCACCATCGGCCTTCCATTTACAGGGAGAAGTGGCTTTGCGCGGTCCCTGGTTATTGGCCAGAGCCGGGTGGCGTGCCCTCCAGCAAGTACTACAGCCTTCATAAAATCACCAGATAGCAATTTGTAATACAACGTAATACATTAATAAATGTTTGGGCGGAACCGGTAGAGGAAACTTGGGAAAAAACCAAAGGTATTTAAATACTACGGTTAAGTAACAAACATGTCTATAACCAGGATTAATGGTGGTCCAGGTAGATGCAAGCCCGAAAGCGCAGAATACAGCTCCAAGGAGAATGTATTGGCCGTAGGTCAGGGGGAAGTCGGATACCTGAATTCCGAATTAATGGAGTACCTGGACGTTGATTCCATAGAGACAGATGCTATCGGTCCTTGCGTTGGTGTAGGCCTATTAGATACGGATAGCGGTAGCATGGCTCTTGCGCATGTCGACTCGGCGTATCAAAAATTAGCAGCAAGAGCTTATAATGTAGCTCGTAACAGTGTTAACGCAGATTTTGATAGGGCTATAGTTGTCACTAATGGTTATGATGAGAAAACTGCTGGAGAAGTAACTTCTTTCCTTGAGGAACAAGTTAACGATCTGGAAACAGATTTTGAAATTAGAGGGAATGGTAGAGCACTAGGTGTCAACGAAGAAGGATTCTACCTGCCGGGAAAGGGTGCGCTTCCTGAAATTGAGGACTCAGAACTGTTTTCTCTAGAAGTCATGGGTAGAGCCTCCAAAAATAGTTTAGATGATTTCGTGACAGTAGGAAAACGGACGGAGAAAGCAATTGAGAATAAACTGGAAGAAGAACGATCTCACTATGGTGAACAAAACCTTCCGGAGGTACTAATTGGAGATAAGAGATACGCTTCTGGCAGGGTGCGAGACGGAGAGATTGAGATAAATTACAGAATCGAACTGCCAAGCGAATTAACAAGCAGAGAAGATATACCTGTTGAGGTTCCAGACATCTTTTCTGTGGAACTCAATCATGAGAGTGGAACAGAGATAGATCCTAAAATAAAGTCCAGCCATGCAGTAGAAAAAGACGAAAAACGAGTGAAACAGTTGAACCAAGTTGCAGCAGAGATATGGAAAGAGGTTGGAGGTATTAAACACTGACGTCCTCCCACGGCTAAAGCATGTGGGGTTCCTATCCATTCACTCGTGT
>JAXINT010000008.1:0-2025 GCA_034190605.1 Asbonarchaeaceae archaeon (SeqCode)
CGCAAGTATAACTCCACCAACCATTCTTAATGTGATCCCTTTTCTAACTGCCATTGGTTGGTAATTGGTGCCTGCTGGCATATAAGTCTTGTCAGGTAGAATGCTTGCTATTATCTAAAGATGAACCTTTGCAGTATCAGATTTTTTTCTCGCTATGATGCCTGTTTCCTCTAGATCTCTTTTTAATCTCCCTAGGTCGTTGACAAGCTCAGAGTTCTCGTCCAGCTTGTATAGCTGTGTTTTCTGATACTTTCTTGTGGGTCTTACTATGTTTAGTTGCTCCAAGATCTTCCACTTTCTGTGAAGGGTGCTTCTGGATACGCCTGCACCCTTTGCTATATCTTTTTTCGAATAATCAAGAACAGGGTTCTCAAGCAGAAAATCTACTATCTCTGCGATGGAATCATCCATCAGATTTGCTAGTCCTGTCTTCTCCTCAAGGCTGTTTTTTTCGGACATATCTTCCCATAATTTCCCAAAAATCAAACATTAAATGTTATATATCTGAGAAGGTTATCAGGTGATCTTAGGTATACGGATGAACAAAAAAAAGAATATTCGTAATTTCTAGAAGGCTACTCCTAGAACGGCTCAACCTCTATATCGCCTGTATCCGGATTGTAGCTTATCTTCGCCATATCTCCGTCCAGAGGTTCCTCCATCTCCAGTCTGCTCTCTGGCAGATCTCCAAGTTTATCCACCACCTCCTCTCTCTTCACCGTTCTAGGAGTTCTCAGCCTGACCCTGTAGCAGTCGATACTCCTCTTTGCGCTCCCCCTTCCCGCCCTTTTCCAGCAGTTCTCCGCCAACGATCCTACCTTGGTCGAGACATCCTCCAGACTACCCCTAGCCTCCTGCATTTTCTTATCCGGGACAGATATATCTTCTAGAAGCATCCATCCTCCTGCTATCATTCCAAGCACTATGACTATTATTCCTGTCAGGATGATGAACTGTGATGTCTGCGCCCTCCTCCCTCCACTCCGTTCTTTTATATTTCCGGATCTATTCATCAACTCTCACCCTCTTAACTAGGTAGGCTATAAGCCCTGCAGCCAGACCTATCACGACGAGATATATCAGAGCGGTGGATAGACCCGTGTCTTCCTCCCCTCCCTCTCCTTCTCCAGCTCCCTGACAGTCCTTGGGACATATTTCTTCCTCGTTCAGACTGCTCTGGCATGTACCATCCCCACATGTACAGTCCGGATCTATCTCTCTTCCACTGCAGTAGCTGCTACAACTTCCATCGTTTCTACACAGTCTCCCAGGTATATCAACTTGCTCAACTGTCTCGCCGTCCTGTTCAATTCTAAGTATCTCTCCATCTCTATCGTAGGGCAGCCATAGGTCTTTGGTGATGTTTTCCACCTCCTGAATAGAAGAGCCGTTCGAAGTATAGCCATGACTCACAAGGTCCAGAGGAATCACTCCACTGAATAAGATTTCTCCCTCCGCGCTCTCGACCACCACACTGTAGTTTTCACCCCCCAACCTGTAAAAACCGCTTAGGCGACTCTCCTGATCAGTTCCAAAGCTTCTTACCTCAGGGTTTTTATCCTGAAAGAACCTAACCTTCAGATGGAAGCTCTTGGCCGATACAGCAGAAGCCATGAGAACCAGCATCAATGCTATTATCAGCTTCTTTTTCATCTACAACCACCCCACAGATACCGGTCAAGCACATCTCTAAGGTGCGCAGTTGCAGAAGGACCATACCTCCTGTCCTGGTTGCAGAAGCTCATTATATAACTTGCAGCTTCATCCTGCGGCTCACAGTCATCGCTGTTAGGTCCTTTACAGGAGTTACCGTGCAGCTGGCACTGTCCAGGAAGCTTCTTACCCCTGTTCTCTCCGGCTGGGTTGCCAGGATCTATACCGTACAGTCCAAGGCTGTGACCCATCATGTGAAGCCCTACTTTTGAGTTTGAAGGGCAGGAGTTTGGTGACAGAACAACGCTGGATGTCGCTGGAGTTCCTGCACCTCTCCCACACAACCCTATCTCGTTCGAGTCTTCCTCACAG
>JAXINT010000109.1:0-1982 GCA_034190605.1 Asbonarchaeaceae archaeon (SeqCode)
CTTCTGTTCTTACAAGAGTGTATTCTCCTGCCAAAGTTTCTATAAGATCGAGCGTATATCTTCCTGCACCCATCCTCTGCCTCCAGTTGTTCTTGTTCTCGAACCTCTTCAATGCGAAAGGATGGAGATAGATAACAGGCGTTATATCGCGCCCGTGAAGCAGTTTTATACTCCACATCAGATAGCGCTTTCCCAGACACCTGGCAAAGAAGCCTGATATAGGGATCTTGAACCAGGGATGGACCGAAAGAGGAACTTCTGTCAATCCTCCTCTTTTAAACGGTTTTTGGCCCACATTGTCTCCTCCATACCATCCAGGGATCCGTAAGGAGGAGATCATCGAGCTGTCATAGCTGTAACCTGCCTTCTTAACATTACTAAATACCTCTTCATTGTGCTTTAGCATGGGCGCCCTGAACCCCTTTACTTCAACCCCTAACTCTTCCTCAAGCTTCTCTTTTGAGCCTATTACCTCTTCTTCCAGCTCTTTTCCACTCAACTCAGTAAGGTCCTTGTGATTCATGGTGTGAGAACCGATCTCGTGGCCTCTATCCACTATTTCCTCAAGAATGTCCTTGTGATCGTTGCACATGTTGGCCACGGTGAAGAAGGTTATCCTCTGGTCATGCCTGTCCAGAATCTCTAAAAGATCTCTCAACCCTTCTTTCTCCTTCTCCGCAGTACCCGAGGCGGAATACTTGTACTGGTTAGTCTCCAGAAATTCGGTATCTATGGATAGAGCTATTTTTTCCATTCTACCTGTTACCTCTCACTATTGAGGGATTTCTCTCTGAACATATTTAAAAATAGCTTTATCAAGAATCTCCTGCTATGGAGGACATAGTCCTTATAACCGGGGAGGCAGCGCGATACGACTACCTGGACAGCATGGAGTTTATATCTTCTTTTGAAGCCATTAAATGCATAACTGCAGGCCATTACACGCGTCCCTGCCTTTCTGCCATACATTCCTCGACATACGAGGCTGCCGTAAATACAAGACCTGTGCGCCCCACGCTTGCGGAGATACTGGACCGCAACGGCTACACGTGCATAGGTCTTACAACCAATCCACAGGCTGACGGCAGCTTTGGATTTGATAGAGGATTTGAGTTCTATGACAACTTTACCGAGGCCGGAAGCAGAGGATCCAAGCTCAGGGAATACCTTTCCCAGTTCAAGATAGTCCAGAAAGTATATCAGTGGATGTTCTCCTGGCACAAGCGCAGATATGAACGCCCTTCTGACAGCGAGGTTGTGGACAAGGCTGTTAAAAAATTCAACGAGGCCGAGTCCCCACGGTTCCTATGGATACACATGATGGAGAGCCACAGACCCTATGGTGAAGGAGAAAAAGGAATTTCTCCGGAGCTGAACAGGAAGGCCAAGTTCCACCCTGGAAGAATAACTGAAGAGGAACGCAAGGAGATTGAGGAAGCCTACAGCAACTCTCTTTCCAGGGTCGACAGCCTTGTAGAGGATCTACTTGACAGGATCGACTCCGATCCGATATTTGCCTTCCTCGGAGACCACGGCGAACTCCTGGGAGACCACGGTTTCTACTTCCACCCACCTCATGAGAGGGTGATGGAGGACGAGATCACACAGGTTCCTCTGGTTTTCCGAGATTTAGATATAGACTCTGAGGTTGTGAGCCAGATAGATGTCGCCAGCACACTTGTGTCTGCTGCAGGTCTGGACCTCCCTGACAGCTGGCAGGGCAGAGACCTAACAGAAGAGGAAAGACAGGAGTTTCTCACCTTTGCCCCGAGATACGGAACAGCCCACGCGCTCTGGCAGGACAGTGAAAGCAGGATTTTCATGCGCGATGGAGAGGTAGTCTTTGAGAGAAAGGGAGATAAATCCAGCGTTGAGGACGTGGACAAGTCCGAGAGAGTTAAGAAAAGGCTGAGGGACTTTGGATATATAGAATAGCGCATTAATTACCTCGGTTCTCATTCAAATACCTTGTAGTTGAATCC
>JAXINT010000038.1:0-1967 GCA_034190605.1 Asbonarchaeaceae archaeon (SeqCode)
GATATAACACCGTTATACCGAAAAGTTTATAAATAATTATCAAATATTATCAGATATGCCATCAGCCTACAGTATACCAAAGATCTATAGAGAAGAGATAGGCGCAGTTGTAAATGCGGGATACTATTCCAACAAGTCAGAAGTTGTAAGGGATGCTATAAGGGTTCTATTCGAAAATAGAGCAGAGCTCAGGCTTGCGGCAGCTATTGAGCTCTATAAAGAAGAGGAGGTTACTTTAAGCAAAGCTGCGGAGATCGCAGGGCTCAATATCTTTGAATTTAAGGAAGTCCTTAAGGACAGAGGAATTAAGATAAGATCCTCAGGCGGTAAGAAAGAAGAACTGGAAAGAGGAATAGGAAAGATCGAAAAGTCAAGAAAATGACACTTATAGATACCAACATTCTGTCAACTTTTGCAAAGATAGGAAGACTGGATCTCCTTTTTAACATATTTGGCGAGATCGAGATATCCGCTAACGTATTTGAAGAGATAGAGCAAGCATTTGAACTAGGATATCCACATGCCTCCACCTTGCTCAAGCTAGTGAAGAACAAGAGAATATCGGTAATATCGCCTGATAAGTCTGAAATAGTGATATTTTCAGAACTTCCAGACAGTTTCGGACAAGGAGAACGCGACAGTATCGCAATAGCCCGAGAACGCAATAAACTATTGGTATCCAACGATACAAGCGTTGTAAACTACTGCAACCGAGAGGAAATAGACTGTGTTAGACTCTCAACAGTTCTACGATATCTCTGGAAAAAGAATATACTCAGCAAAGAAGAAGTTAAAAAACTAATAGAGGATAAAGATAATGTCGTAATCAGCCAACAAGACGAGATATTTAGAGAATAGAATTTGATATAACACCGTTATACCCTTCTTGGTTTAAAAGTTAACCTATAAGATCAGACCATGATAGAAGAGCGCGGGATAAAACTTGGTATAGAGCCAGAGGAAGAGCCCACAAAGGAGTCCGAAGTGTTCTACAATCCGGAGATGACTGTTAATAGAGATATCTCTACTGCAGCGCTTCAGGTCTACCAGTCCAGGTCTGGGAAAGATCTTGAGATTCTAGATGCGCTTTCTGCAACTGGTGTAAGAGGTCTAAGGTATCTGAAAGAAGTTCCTGGTGTGGATAGAGCGGTTCTGAACGATTCCAAGCCAGAGGCCTTTGACAATATAGAAAGGAATCTGGAGCTTAACAGCATAGATAGCGGAAGAGCCGAATCAGCAAACAAGGATGCAAACCTGCTAATGACTGAGAGGAGGAAGGGATTTGACTTTGTGGACATCGATCCTTTTGGCTCTCCAGCTAGGTTCACGGATTCTGCTGTCAGGTCTATGAAACATGAAGGTTTTGCAGGATTTACGGCTACTGATCTTGCAACGCTTTGTGGGACTTACAGAAAGACCTGTAAGAGGAGATACGCTTCCTGGAGTCTTAACACGAGCTACTGCCACGAGGTAGGCCTTAGAGTCCTGATAAAGTTTTTGTTCGAGAGCTTTGCGCGTTTCGACAGGGTTTTCAGGCCAAAGATAGCTTTTGCGGAGAAGCATTATTACAGGGTCATGGGAGAGGTCAGGCATTCAAAGAAGGCTGTAAATAGGATGCTGGACAATATAGGATTTCTAAAGCACTGTGAGAACTGCGCTTTCAGGGAGCTCGTGGAAGAAGCTGTCAGAGATAGGTGTCCTGACTGCGATGAAAAATTGCATCTGCTTGGACCTATATGGATAGGGAAGTTAGGCAGGAAGAAGTTCTGCAAGGAAGTTGTTGATGTTCTTAAAAACAAGGATCGGGAAGATGCTGCGGAGATTGTCGAAAAGCTGGAGAAAGAAACTATTATTAAGACACCGTACTACGACACTCACAAGCTGGCAAAGGTTGTCGGTTCTCCAGCACCTTCTAGGGGCTCTTTGCTGGAACAGATAAACAACAAGGGTTACAGAGCGGTAAGGAC
>JAXINT010000080.1:0-235 GCA_034190605.1 Asbonarchaeaceae archaeon (SeqCode)
CGTGCATAATTTCAAAGGTAACAGCTGTAACTTACATAACTTGATTTACGATTTACATCCAGGATAAAATCACCCTCTACTTGATAGGATAAGCGTTCTAGCATCTTCTACCTCAAATTCCAATTCTTCACCTTTTTCCCAACCCATTGCTTTACAAAGTTCTCTTGGAACGGTAACTAATTTCTGACCGTTGCTTCCTTCTTGGAGCTTTACCATGGCTATTAATAGTTTAAAC
>JAXINT010000080.1:258-1936 GCA_034190605.1 Asbonarchaeaceae archaeon (SeqCode)
TGACGCGGGTTCAAATCCCGCGGTCGGCGTGGCGCCTTATTTCTTCGCATCCTGACTCCTCCGAATTTTCCTGTGGCTTGAATCAAAGGACGGCCAACCAATAACCACGGTAGGTTCCCAATCCATCACCACCTTTTTAATAGTCGGGTCCGATTTCTCGCATGAGAGGTAAGGGAGCTTGTCAAGGAGACTTGGGAAGCTCTCAATGGCAATAGGTCGAGCCTATCTGTTGGAGGTGCAGGGCAAGTTACCGCTACCGCCTTAAAAGGCAGAAATGTAGCTTGTAAGACGGACTGTAAAACACACGGGAGAACTCCGCGAGCCGCACCGGTGGATAAGGCACGGGTGAGGAAGGTAGCCCAGACCTGCCAAATACCTCTCACTTTCTCAATTTACTTCTCAGAGAATCTAGTTCCAGTAGCGCAGCGCTGCAGCCAAAAGAATTATCCCGCCTATAACTGCAGAAACAAGAGCCATCTTACTGTTGGATCCGAAGACGATCGGGATGGGTCCTATAAACACCACTCCTCCGCCTTCTAACTCACCGGATTCAGATGTAGCGCTACCTATCAGGATCAACAGGAATCCAACAAGCACTAATACAAGCCCAGTAAGTATCAACCATCTTGGCATGGCTGTGTCCCCATTCAAGTTTCAAAGATAAAAATTGCGTGGTAGTATAACACCGTTATACCAGAACTTTCTTTAGCAACTGCAGCCAATAGGAAGACATGGAGAGACTATGGGAGGTTGACAGTGCAAGAGGGCTGGCGCTTGTCCTGATGCTGGTGTTCAACTGGTCCGAGACACTGGAGATATTTGGTATATACACGGTCTCAGATGGATGGCTGTATCAGTACCTCTTTCCCAGGTTCATTGCCTCCATGTTTCTTTTTATAGCTGGAGTATCATTAACACTTTCCATAAACCGGTTTAAAGAGAAGAATCCAGACTCCTGGAGGGAAAAAGCGCCATTGAAGTATCTCAAGAGAGGTCTCTACATCTTCAGCCTTGGACTTGCCATAACTGCAGTGACCTACATCTTCTTCCCGGAGAGATTCATCTTCTTTGGAATTCTCCACCTTATAGGAGTATCTATAGCTCTTTCCCACCCTGTTATAGACCGTCCAAAAATAGCAGGAGGTATAGGAGCGGCTATTATAGCGTTATCTCCTCTTATTTCAGGTATAGAATTTTTAGGTAGGTTAGGGGCTTCTATCGGTTTTTCAACCAAAGGGATAGCTGCTCTGGATCTTTTCCCAGTAATTCCCTGGACCGGAGTTGTACTTCTAGGGATCTCTACAGGCTACTACCTGTTTCCTGGCGGTATAAGGCGTTATAATGTTCCTGAATCGTTCTTTCTCAAGCTTCCTGAGTTTACGAGGAGGTGCATGTCCATTATAGGGAGGAACACCCTCATGATCTATCTGCTTCACCAGCCATTCCTGGTGCTGATCCTTGTCCTGGCCGGCTTCCCTGTAATATAGAAAACTACAGAACTGCTTCAGGATTTCGTATACTATAAAAAACTTGGCCGACCCAATAACTGTACTGCCTCCAAGCCCGAAGGAGGCAAAATAGAGCGAAGAAGGTTGTGAACAGGTGGCCTTTAGGTCGGACCGTTCCGCCATATAGTTGGGCTCGTAGCTCAGTCTGGCAGAGCATCGGGCTTTTAACT
>JAXINT010000088.1:0-1881 GCA_034190605.1 Asbonarchaeaceae archaeon (SeqCode)
TAGATTCTGAGATAACATCTAGGAATAGCTTCATGGAGAAAGTGGCTGATATCTTAAATTTCTGGAGCTGACAAGGAATCTGGCTAAATTTTATAACACTGTTATATGCCATTACCTGCTACCTCTTTCCCTCCTCCAGTTTCACCTTTGACTGATCTCTCCACAGCTTCTGGTAAAAGTAGAAATGCTCCTGGAAACGCTTCTCATCTCTACACCATATTACTTCGTGGTTCTCTATGATCTTGTGCTTCATCTCGATACCCATTTCCTCAAACATCCTGACATCGTAGTTCTTCCTCTCGGTGTTTACCTCTGCAAAGACCTGACTTAATATGTCCCAAGGTTTTGTATCTGGCGCTACTATGCAGATGTCTATATCGCTTCTTGAATGCGTGTTTCCCTTGACATGAGATCCAAAAAGAAGCACTGCAAGCACTCTACTGTCCTCCTTAAGGAACAAGAAGTCCTGCTTCAGCTGTTCCTTATCCATTGGGAAACCTCCTCGTGAAATGTTTCCAGGTCAGCGACAATCCGGTTTATGGCCTCGTAACTAGTGGACTCCTCCAGCATGTTGTACTCGTGCACCAGCCTGTTTCGGAGTCCGTTCGCATCCTTGAGACTTCTCTCTATAGATTCCGAGAACAGCTCTCCGGAAACCTTTGAGATGTTCTGGTAGTCATCTCCCATATTTCTTCCGGAATCAGATACAAACATCGCGCAGATGTCCGTTACAGCTTCGACAGCTTCCTGAAATGCCTTGTACACGGAAAGTCGGGTCTTGTCGTCCTCCAGGAAATCCTTTTCATCCACTCCTTTCAGCCAGGACTCTATATTGCCTGTCCTTTCATCAAGCTTCTCCAGCTTTTCAAGATACCGCTCCTTCCTCTCCTTGTCAATTTCAACCATGTAGGAGAGTTAGAGTTGTCAGGTTAAAGTATCTTTTCATGCATTATATAACGCTGTTATACCTCCAGACTTTCTATCTCTGAAGCCCTGACAACCTTTAAGTACCGCCGAATTCAATCTTTCAGTGTGACCTAAAGATGTCAGAGAAAGCTTTTTCCTTCCTGGACATGTACGAGCTTCCTCCTAAACCCAGAGACACGCATGTTATAGAGATGCGCGGCCCATACTACTACACTCTAACACACGGCCATTCCAGACACATACTTGAGGACTGGGGCCACCTTTTTGACGGCTATAAGTTCTCTGGAGGTAGCTTTAGACTTCTTGAGAGACAGAAGCTGAAGCAGTTCATTGATCTATGCCACGAACACGATGTATATGTCTCTACAGGAGGTGCGGTAGAGTCGATCGTTGGCCAGGGAGAAGAAGCGGTTACAAGATACTTTGAGGAATGCAAGGAGCTTGGTTTTGACGTGGTTGAGATATCCAGCGGTATAGCCCAGATCCCTCTTGAAAGCCAGCTAAACATGGTTAGAAAGGTTCAAGAGCTAGGCATGAAAGCTAAAGGAGAGATTGCCCTGATGAAAGGTGCTGGTGCTGGAGTCCACGCCACTAACTATGAGGAAAAGATCGATCTCAAGCCCGTGGATCAGTACATGGAGGAGGCTCAGGCACATCTAGATGCAGGCGCCTACATGCTTATGATAGAGTCCGAAGGCCTGACTGAGGGCTTGCCTCCTGAGAAATGGCGCATTGATGTTATAGAGAAACTTATAGACCGTTTCGGCTATGAAAACCTGATGTTTGAGGCTGCAGAACCTGAAGTCTTCAAGTGGTACCTCCAGAACGTAGGAAAAGACGTGAATCTCTTCATCGACAACTCCCAGATCGTCGAGTTCAACTGCTGGAGATCCGGTATCTGGGGAGATGACCAGGACCTATGGGCTGGTGGAGACAATCTTGAGTACACTCCAT
>JAXINT010000189.1:0-1856 GCA_034190605.1 Asbonarchaeaceae archaeon (SeqCode)
GACACGAGTGAATGGATAGGAACCCCACATGCTTTAGCCGTGGGAGGACGTCAGTAAAGACCTGAACCAGATCTGATCCTCCTCTGATCCTCCGCCACAATTATAATATAAAGGTTGATGTGAGATCCATTAAATGTAGTAAGAAAAAAACTCGATATAGGTGAGATAAAATGCCTGAAGAACAAGAGGTCAAGGACTATCGTCCGTTCGATCTTGTTTTCAGCCCAATAAAATAGAGGTGAGATCAAATGCCTGAAGAACAAGAGGTCAAGGACTGCTGTCCGTTCGATCTTGTCCTTCAGCCCAATAAAATAGGTGATATCAATGCCTGAAGAACAAGAGGTCGTGAAACACAGGTTTCACTCGAACTTGTTCTTCAGACCAATAAAATAGGTGATATCAATGCCTGAAGAACAAGAGCTCGGAGTAACGGTGAAGAAGGACCGGAACATGTCGGAGTGGTACACGCAGGTTGTAAAGAAGGCAGGACTTGCGGATTACTCTCCCGTGAAAGGCTGCATGGTTATCAAGCCCTACGGCATGAAGCTTTGGAACCTTGTAAAGGAGTACTTCAGCTCGATGATAGAAGACGAGGTTGACGATGCTTACTTCCCACTTCTCATACCTGAATCCCTCTTGGAAAAGGAGAAGGACATTGTGGAGGGATTCGACCCCGAGGTCGCCTGGGTTGAAAACGCAGGAAAGGACAAGGAACTTGAAGACAGGCTGGCTATAAGACCTACATCGGAGTCGATAATCGCGCCATACATGTCAAAGTGGATCCAGAGCTACAGAGACCTACCTCTACGCCTTAACCAGTGGTGCAATGTAGTTAGGTGGGAGGCAACAGACACCAGGCCATTCCTCAGGACTAGAGAGTTCCTATGGCAGGAAGGACATACAGCACATGTGGACGAGGAAAGCGCAACAGAAGAGGTGATGAAGCGCCTGGAGCAGTACCGGAAGCTATATGAGGAACACATGGCCATACCCGTCCTTAAGGGTAGAAAGCCCGAACACGACAAGTTTCCTGGCGCAGTAATAACCACGACAGTAGAAGCTCTGATGCCTGACGGAAAGTCTATCCAGGGAGCGACATCCCACAACCTGGGACAGAACTTCTCTGAGGCGTTTGACATACAGTTTGAGGATGAGAACCAACAGAAACACTACTGCTACACGGCATCATGGGGCCTATCTACAAGGGCTGTTGGAGCACTTATAATGGCACATGGAGACGATGATGGACTTGTACTACCTCCCGAGGTCGCTCCTATACAGGTTGTGGTAGTCCCTATACTTGTGGGAGAAGACGATGAAGAGATACTTGAATATGCTGAGGAGATAGAGGAAAGGCTTGACGGCTTCAGGACAGAGCTGGACGACGACAGAAACAAGTCTCCTGGATTCAAGTTTAACCACTGGGAACTGAAGGGTGTGCCTCTCAGGATTGAGGTGGGTCCGGACGAGGTTGAGGAGAAAAAGGCCACCTTTGCGAGGAGGGATATGGGAGATCAGAGGACTATAGATATCGAAAACCTTGGCGGAGAGGTGGAGTCTATACTGGAGGACATCCAGATTTCGCTCTTTGAGAGTCTTGAGTCGTTCAGGAAGGAACACATAGACGATGCCAACAGCCTTGAAGATATATTAGGTCTTATAGGAGGTCAGAGGGGCTATGTAAGAGTTCCTTGGTGCGGAGATCAGGAATGCGAGGAAGAGGTCAAGGAAAAGGTCCACGCCGAGATAGTGATGGTGCCTCTGGAGAGGGAATCTGCTGAAGAAAGTCTGGAGGATGGCGAAAAATGCGGTGTCTGCGGTAAAGAAGCAGTAGAATTAGCTTATTTCGCTAAAAA
>JAXINT010000092.1:0-1832 GCA_034190605.1 Asbonarchaeaceae archaeon (SeqCode)
CTGGAAGGCATCTGGTTGACAATAGAGTAACGCGCATATACGAGGGAAGCGAGGAAATAATGAAGCTTAAGATTGCTTCAGGATTTCTTGGTGAGGATTATACAGCTTTTAAGTAGATATCTTCGCATTCTGATGGAACAAAAGACTTAAATATATCACGCCTGTATCATTAATGTGATGGTTATGAAGACGATTCATGTGAAGGTGCCCGAGGAGCAGCTTAGAAGTATAGATCGGGTTGTTGAGGAAAGGCATTACCCTTCCAGATCCGAGTTTGTCAGGGAGGCTTTGAGGGATGAATTGGAAGAGGATTTTGAGCTTTCTGAGAAGGTCAAAGAGGATATTAGACAGGCTAGAGAGGAGGAAGGCATTCCTCTAGAAGAAGTGAAGAAAGAATTAGGGATCAAGTAATGTCCTATTCTATTGAGATACAGCCTACAGCGAAGAAACAGCTGAAGAAGCTTGAGACTCATAGACTCCGTGTAGGGGACTATAGAGTATTTGCGGATCTTGAGAAGGATAAGAGTCTGATAAGGGTTCTTGCTATCCGGCATAGAGAGGAGGCGTATGATAGGTCGGTTTAGACTAGCCAGCTGAAGCCTATCTCTCAAGCAGCCACTTCCATAGTGGTTTGAGGACTATTTCACTATTTCTTTTCGTTCTATTTTTGGTTCATGTCTGCTGTTTTTCCATATATCGTTTTGTTGACTAAACGATTTTGAGATATATCGTTTGATTGATTGAACGATATAGGTGAGGTCGAAACCTTTATAATTCTTGACCTTTAGTTGAGGCTGTGGGATAAAGATGATGGAGTTACTAGGAGATGCTGTGGACTGGTTTAAGAGGAAGGATTTTGAATCGGAGATTGGGCTTCCGGAACGTCTTTCGGCTGCAAATCCTAGCTATGAATCGGAGATCAATTGGTTTCTGTCTAAGAAGATAGATGAGGAGGTATTAGATGCTTATAGAGTTGATACGGATAGTTCTCTTGTGTTGTTAGATGAAAAGAGTAGTTCTGATATTACTAAGGGCCGAATATTGGTGCCTGTTGAGGACTCTAATTTCAGCCCGTCAAAGTCAGGGAGGAGTTGGATTTTGGAGTATTCTCCTACGGGAAATCTGTATTCTCTTGTAGCTAAAAGAGAGTTGTATGATGGTGTTTTTGACTTTGCTCGGTTAGGAAGTAATCCATCCTTTAATGTGGAGGAAGACGTGTATGAAATACTAGGCGCAGAATATGAAGGTGTAGTGGCTGTTCCTGATAATAGCTCTGTTGAAGCTAAGCTTAGAGTAGTACATGAACCAAATTCTGGATTTGATTGGGGTGGTTTTAGGTATAAGAATAGCCCTAAAATGACAGGACGGCTGTTGAAATATGGCGATGACAAGTTGTTTGAGGAAATTGAGAACCGGTTATTGGAAGAGTAATTTTAATTATAGCTGTAGAATCCTTTTCCCGATTTCTTGCCCAGTTTACCCTCCTCAACCTTCTCCTCAAGCAGCTCTGCTGGTCTGAACCGCTCTTCACCAGTCTCCTCATATATCCTCTCCATGATGTCAAGACACACGTCCAACCCTATGAAGTCTGCAAGTTTCAACGGTCCCATGGGATGGTTCAAACCTTTCTCCGCAATTTTGTCTATATCCTCCGTTCTTGACACTCCTTCTTCCAGCGCTTTTACTGCCTCGTTGATCAACGGCATCAGTATCCTGTTCGATACAAAGCCTGGGCTGTCCTTTACAAGGCTGTGCTCCTTTCCGGTCTCTTCAACCAGCTCTAGAACCTCATTTTCCACTTCTTTACTGGTCTCCTCTGTCTTCACGACTTC
>JAXINT010000086.1:0-1810 GCA_034190605.1 Asbonarchaeaceae archaeon (SeqCode)
GGTACATGGGGATGCCCGGATTTGAACCGGGGACAACGGCCTCTTCAGGGCCGCGCTCTCCCAGACTGAGCTACATCCCCTTCGATTCCACATACCTCCGGCAATCCACGTAACTACTACCCGTTCTTCCAACTTATTTAAATATTCTACAAATTCTTCAGAAGAAACTTCAGCCATACTCTTAAAACCTTCAAAAACCAAGATCTAGGTGTAATGGGAGAACCTATAGCAGAACCCGGCACCATTTACCTTATCTTACTGGCCATTATAGCCATACCGGTAGGTGCCGCCCTATATTTTGACATCCACACCTTGTCAATTTCCGCATCAATCATACTGGTTCTGCTTATAGGGCTTCTGGGAGGTTCTATGCACGAAGCAGGAGACATCGACAATATCAGTACGATAATAGTATCGCTAATAATTATAACCATCCTAGCATTCCTTCTGACCTTAAAGTTCTGGCACTGCGGATTGATCTATCTTGCAGGTTTCATGATAGGAAAAGAGCTTACAACCAAGAGAGGAATAGAAATTCCTGGAACCACATAGAATTAATCCTCCCACTCATTTGACTCTCCGCGCAGAAGCGTCCTGTACCTCTCTTCCCTTATATCATCCACCACATCTGCAGCTATGTGGGCGGCAATAGCCACTGAAATCGGTTTAAATATGGTCCAGAAGCCTGAAAGGTAGATCGAGATTAGCAGGACTACGGTATGAGTTAGAATCCTGTGGACCGTGAATCCTCTGTAGTACATGTCCTTGGCGAACTCTCTAGGCTTAATAAAAATTGCTTTTACAGGGTGTAGGAACCATCTAGCCTTTCTCCAGAACTCTCCACCCACTAACATGCCCAGAAAAGCGTGGTCTACATCTATCAGCACACCTGCAACAGTCCCTAATACAGTCCAGAGGACTAGCGTTCCGAGCGCCACTTCCTTCCATAGGGCGAAAATAAGGACCGCGATTCCTGATACAGCTGCATGTTGTCTTGGAAACATTCTATAGCGCCTCAGGAGTTCAAAATAGTTCCGAAAGTCTTTATATGTGCTGCCGTTATTTCGATAGGTGCCTTGAAGACAAATGAAAGATCCGTCTCATAGCTCTCACGAAGATCCTTAAACCTCTCTTTAATATCCAATAGGCCGGGACATATTTTAATAGACCTCTCAAGGCCGTGAATCTCTTCCGAAAGTAGGAAGGAGCAGTTGAATACTGTCCACTTATAGGCTTCCATGGAATAGAGAGTGGCGCGACTTGAGAAAAAGGAATACAGCCACTGGGAAGACGATAGCGCAAATGTTATAAGGAGGCTCTTGAAAAGCTCGCGATATTTCATGTCCTCGGGTCTTCCTATCTTGCTCCATTCGGGTTCTATAGGATCTCCATAGATCGTTACAGAGCCGTCAAATATCTTTGCCATTATAATGCGCCAGGGCCCAAATGCTGAAGCCCTGCTGACATTTCCAATATCGTAGTATCTTCCCTCCCTTACAGCGGTCTCAGTAGTAACCATTCCGGACTGGAACATGCCTGTACTGGAATCAACAGCTTTCTCCAATGAGTTTCTGGACTCTGACTCAGTATCAAGGTTTTTTTCGGCAAGGGACAGAACTGTACGGCTGGCTCGTTCCCTGTAACCAGAATGCTCGTTCTTGAGAACTATCCTGAGATCTAGGTCAGATACATCGGATACCTCTCCCGTTACAGCGCTTCCGAAAACCTGGATGCATCTGACCTTTTCCAGGTCAAGCTGTTCTTCCAGCTCCTTAAGAAGTTGCTTTCCTCCTTCTGGTAGATCTTCCAG
>JAXINT010000171.1:0-1785 GCA_034190605.1 Asbonarchaeaceae archaeon (SeqCode)
ATAAGGTCATATGGAAGCCCCTTCCAATCTCTGATTGGTAGTGGGTCACTTCACAAACAGCGCCCTTACAGATAATCATACCAGAAGGAAACCAACTATGAAAATGAGAAAAGGCGCTTCATGGACTGTCATAATACTAGTACTCATCGCAGGGCTACTGATAGGGATCGGAGCAGATGACTTCTCCGGAAAGAGTGTTTCAAAGCTAGAAGACAAGGTACAAAGCCTGGAAAACAAAGTCAAAGATCTTAAAAAGGCAGACAAAACCGGAACTACAGTTATAGCGGAGCAAGATCCCGGGAAGACCTTCTACTGGGTTCTCCCAGCCAAAAGGAAGCTGAGCAGACATGTTTTTGGAACTCCCGCCAACCCCATAATGGCAAACGCCACATTCCAGATAAGGCTCCAGCAGGCTGAAAAACTCCCCAACCCACTTGGGAAAAACGTCAAGAAACTCTTGAAGAAGCTCCCCTTCCTGGTATCCGTACCCACAAACCTACGGGAGACAAACAAGGCAGGTACGGAATATACCCAGACCACTAAAAAGCTTCCATTCGGACATAAAAAGGCCAAAGTAACCAAGGGATCATTCAGATTTGTATACAGGGACATACAGCGGAGGGACGGTTCTATAAAACCAGCTAAAACTGCGGATGAGGTAGAAGTTAAGGCACAGTTTAAAGACCCTGCCGGCAACAACTACACAGTAAAGGTGAAGAAAGTCATAAAACCGCCCATCCCTGGCTGGCAGACCGGTGGCGGAGTTATCACAAACACATTCCACCACGGAATAACTGAGACAGGCCCACCACTCTTCCCGCAGGTGTACACCTGGGGAGCGGCCTGGAGCATGGGAAACGTCTACATGAACGGAGAGCTTATCAACAAAAACCAGCTAGTGCACTTCATGACCACAGAAGCCGCCCGCAACAAACAGTACCGGCTTGTAGGAGACAAAGAACTACCTCTACCTAAAGAAGAGACAATAGCCGGCCAGAACCACCATTCCCACATGATGATCATGCCGTTCAAAGTCACCAAGAAAGGACCAAAGTTTGAACCAGTACACACCGGATTCACACTTCCCAACGGCAAAAAACAGCCATTCATCCATGCAATGTGGGAGCAGGATACTATCGTGAAGTCACCCTTTGGCAACTATTTCAACATACCGGAGTAATTTAGGAGTGCGGAAATAGTTATAAACCTGGAGCAGTATAGGTGTTCTATATGAAGTGGAAGAGACCGGCCTTAGTAACTCTACTTGCAGTTGCCCTTGTATTCGCAGGCTGCACAGGCAGTGGGTCACAGAAGAAAACTTCTTCTAGTACAGAGTCAAAAGATTCAGGCAGCTCAGGCAAGTTCGACAGAGTCATAACAGTAGAAGGAACCGAATATTCCTACAGCCCTTCCTCTATAGAGCTGGAAAAAGGCCAGAAGGTCAAGGTGGTCTTCAAGAACGTTGGAAGTATCGCCCACGACATCAAGTTTGGAAAAGCCGGTATCAAGACAGAAGTCATACAGGCCGGCAAGACTGACACAATAACATTCACAGCGCCGGAAACAGGGACCTACAGCTTCTGGTGTACAGTCCCCGGCCACAGAAGCGCAGGGATGGAAGGAGAGATGCATGTGCATGGAGAGGGCGAGGATCACACCCATGCGCATTCTGAGTAACAGATTTCAGTCGTGCAGTTTATTTCAGGAAAATTAGACAGAAAAAGAAAAAGGGGAGGGGGTGGAAGAAGCCTAGTCTTCTTCCAGCATATCTTTAACATCCTTGTT
>JAXINT010000020.1:0-1778 GCA_034190605.1 Asbonarchaeaceae archaeon (SeqCode)
GAAGCACCATGAGAGGCTGGAAAAAGCTGAGGATAGGGTTGAGGAATTTCTGTAGAGAGTTAGTATAACACCGTTATATCTCTCTTACTTGATTTTCCGTAATCTTTTTATACAGAAAGTGTTAAAACAGTTACATGAAAACAAAAACCTCTGGTCGGGAAGCGGAGCTTATAAATGCGCTGGATAGTCGTGGAGTTATCATCTTCTCTCCGCGCGAGGTCCACAGGTTTCTGGATACCAGCTACAGGAACAGCTACCAGATTCTCAACAGGATGCATAAAAAAGGACTTGTGCGGAGGATAGAGAAGGGCAAGTATATCCTCTCCGAGAGATGGGAGGAACTTGACGTCTACGAGATCGCGTCCAATATCTTAAATGCGTCCTATCTAGGTTTTATAAGCGCACTTCACTTCCATCACATGACCGAGCAGGTTCCTCAAAAAGTTTTTCTGGCATCTACAAAGAGGAAGAAGCCTCTGACCATACAGCAGAGGGAGGTCAGGTTTGTCAACGTCCAGAAGGACGAATTTTTTGGGTATGAGCAGTACGGAGAGATCGTGGCCTCAAACCCGGAGAAGACTGTCGTGGACTGTCTGAAACAACTGGAATACAGCGGTGGACTGGGAAACCTGTACAGCTCCATTGATGAAAGTCTGGATATAGAACTCATGGTCAACTACTGCGAGCGCCTGGGCATCTCATCTGTCACATCAAGACTTGGCTACCTTCTTGATAAAAAAGGACTTCTAACTGATAGAGATGCACAGAGGCTTAAGAACCTTATCAGACATTATTCCAGGCTCTCTCCCGATAGGGAAAGGAAGAATCCCGACAAACATTGGAAACTCTATGTGAACAGGGAGCTATGATGTTAGATAGAAAGCAGTTGAGACAGATTCATGGTGGAGAACTTCCCCTTCATATCCTGGAGCAGGACTACATACAGGCTCTATTCCTGACAGAGCTTTACCGAGAGGTTGATAATCTTGTATTCAAAGGAGGAACCTTTCTCAAGCATGTTCATGGACTTGACAGGTTCTCAGAGGACCTTGATTTCACACTGCTTGAGGACGGTAATATCGAAAAAAATCTGAAGGAGGCATCAACAGGGCTGGAGGACTACGGGGTCAAGGCCTGGCTGTCCAACGCTGAAGAAGATAAGAACTCCTTCAAGTGCAGGCTGAGGTATCAGGGCCCTCTCTACACCGGTTCCGAGAAGTCGGTAGGTAGCATCGAGGTAGAAGTGTCCAAGAGAGAGGATATATTTTTAGAGACTGACTGGTTCAGAACCTTTTTCGAATACCCGGAAACACGCGTGGTAAACACTCTAGGAATGAAGAAAAAGGAGCTTCTTGCAGAGAAGCTGCGCGCATTAAGCATGCGCACCAAGGCCAGGGACCTCTACGATGTATGGTTTTTCCTGAAGCAAGGCACTGAACTCGATGCCGATCTTTTCGCAAAGAAGATGGAAGTAATGTCTGAAAAAGCCGTTGTTGAGATAGGCATAGGAAGGGACATGTGGGAAAACGAACTCTCCCTTCTTATGGTCCGCCCACCGAAGTTTGAGAAGGTCAGAACAAAGGTGGAGAAGAGGATAAGAGAGTCAGATCTTGAATTCATGTAGCTAATCTTACGTTTTTTGTGTAAGATTCACACACGAAACCAAGAATTTTTACGGAGATCTGAAGCAGATAGCAAAGCAGGAGATGGAAAAATTCCTTAAGAAGCACCATGAGAGGCTGGAAAAAGCTGAGGATAGGGTTGAGGAATTTCTGTAG
>JAXINT010000066.1:0-1753 GCA_034190605.1 Asbonarchaeaceae archaeon (SeqCode)
CTACTTCTGGAAGAACACCAAGTATTTAAAAGGATACATATTTATTTAATTTGATATGTTGGAAGATCGGTACGATGTTTTCTTCAACACCTTGGCCAATAGAAAGAGACTGAGAATCCTAGAGTACTTGATGGAAGAAGATGCCAACGTTTCGGAAATCACCTCAGGCCTTGATATGAACCAGTCCACGGTTTCTCAAAACTTGAAACGGCTGGAAAGTTGCGGATTCGTAGATAGAGAAAAGAATGGTAAGGAAAGAGTCTACAGCATCAACTCTGAAACGATTGAACCATTGATGGATCTGATCGAAGAACATGTAGACAACTACTGCTCCGATTTGTGTGGTAACTGTGAAAATTAAACTTGACAAGAAAATATTTGCAATAACCACCAGCCTAATAGCCCTAGGGGCGATAACAGTTGGCTTCCTAGGATTCTACACATTAATCGTACCAGAACTAGTCAACCTCGCAAGCCTATCCACCTTAGCAATCCTAATATTCGGGTTCGGAGCCGGAATACTCTCATTCTTCGCACCATGCTCCCTAGCAATATTCCCCGGCTATATGGGGTACTTCCTATCTGAAACCAACGCTAACGGAAAAATACAGGCATCTAAACTCGGCAGTATAGCAGCCCTAGGAATGATACTATTCTACGCCTCCGCCGGCCTCTTCATCTCCTTCATAGGCGGAATCTCCAGCGTCCAATCAATACTCGGAATCGGAGTACCTCTCATGGCAATAATACTAGGCGCAGTCGGAATCTACTTCCTAAAAGGACAGACAATAAACATGAACAAGATAACAGAACTAGGGGGCAGGCTCTATTCTAAAGATAAAGCCACAAACAGAAACTTATTCCTATTCGGGTTCGGCTACTCACTCAGCTCCATAGCCTGTATATTCCCTGTATTCCTACTACTGATCGTCTACCCATTAATCACAGGAAACATTACACTAGGAACTCTAGCCTTTGTCTCATTTGCAGCCGGAAAATCCATACTGTTCATATCAGCAACAGTACTGATCTCAGAATCCAAATCTAACATCCTAACATCAAAAGCCAAACACTTCAACTACATAAAACAAGGAAGCGGCCTACTACTAATCCTAGTCAGCTTATACCTAGCATACTACTCACTAACACTCTACAACATCATACAACCGGTCTCGCTGATCTCATGATCAAGCTTGATAGAAAACATGGAGGTATTTCCCTATGACAGACAAGATCGAACTCGAAATCGACGGTAAAACACTCGCACTAGGAGCAGTTTCAGGACTACTCGCTACATTCTGGAACATAGCACCGTTTATACTGCCAGCAAGAACTTCAGCATTCTTCACACAAAACTCTACGCTACTAATTCTTCTGGGAGTGACAGGATTTATTCTGACACTCTTCCAATCATCACAAATCACAAATGAAGGAATATCATTACCTAAAATTTCCGTATATTCAGCTATTGCAGGATTCTTGATAATAGGTGTGGGGGATACTCAACTGCTCCTGTAGCCTCGGCACTACAACCACAAACTAGCCAGAATCTGACCGGCGACAACCTTAGAGAGACCACCTTAAAAGTTGACGGAATGACATGCCAAGGATGCAGAATGACAGTCAAAAACTACCTAGAATCTATAGACGGTACAAAAAGAGTTCGTGTAAGTCTCTCCGACCAAACAGCAACAGTAATCTACAACTCAGATAAAACCTCTGCAGAAAAATTGGTGAACGCCAAAGTCTTCCA
>JAXINT010000137.1:0-1738 GCA_034190605.1 Asbonarchaeaceae archaeon (SeqCode)
AGTGTTGTCCATGACGTTCCATACAGATGGAAGAGACTATGATGTATATGTAGAGCTTATGAGCAACGAAGGAGTTCTGGAGGTGAAGTACAACGATATAAAGGAGTTCTTACAGCCCGGTAAGATTGTGGATGACGGGTGCGGTGATGGAGCGCTATTGATGCGCGTATCTGAAGATTTCTCGGATTCAAAGTTGGTAGGAGTTGATCTTAGCAAGGAAATGATCTTGAGGGCGTATAAAAGAGAGGAAAGAGGAGACTATGGAGATGCGGATATAGATTTCACGATATCTGATGTCCAGTCGGACTTTGAAGATGTAGGAAAGGCGGATTCTGTGATAGCAAGTTCTATATGCCACGAAATATGGTCCTACGAAAACGGAGAGGAAGACCTACAGAACTACTTTAACTCCAAATACCGCCAATTAAAGGAGAATGGAAGGTTAATAATAAGAGATGTTATAGGTCCCTTCGAGAAAAACAAAACAGTGTGGGCCTGGTTCAACGATGAGAACGGATTTAATACCGGTGCTCTTACCTTGTCCGAAAACTCCGAACTTCAAGAAATGCATCTTGACAGTCTTTCAACACTTGCCAGGTTTAAGAGATTTCTACGCGATTTTTATATGAGAGACCTCACTGACCGGCTTTCAGAGTTTGAAGAGAGGCTGTATAGGGAGGATGATGCATCTCAAACTCCTTTGTTTAAAGTTAATAAGGATATTGCTGTAGAGTACATGCTTACTAAAGATTACACGGATAACTGGATGAATGAGATGAGGGAGGAGTTCACATTCTGGACTCCGCAGCATTATGAAGAGGCTCTAGAGGAAGCGGGTTTTGAGGTTATCCATAGGGATGTATATACTAATGAGTGGATAGAGGAGAACAGATTTGAAGGAAAGGCAGAGCTGTATGAAGAGATAGGGATGGTTTTGTAAAACAGGAACCTCCAAACACCAATATAGTTGTGGTAGGTGAGAAGAGATGAAATACTTGATTGAATCCGAAAATGAGGAGATTGTTGAGGAATACAGCGAGAAGCTGGACAGAAGAGGTCTGGAAGTGGTGGACAGATACTCTCAGGATGAAGATTTGGTGCTGGTCTCTCTTGGAGGTGATGGATCAATACTCTACAATGCGTGGAACAACGATGAGCCTACAATTCTTCCTATAGTGTCCGGCAAGTCGGATGGAAACAAGATACAGCTAGGGGAGGAGGATCTGTTTGAAGCTGTGGAACTAGTTGAGAACGATCAGTATTACCTGGAACGGCATAGGCAGCTAACCGCTTACAATGAGGGAGGCGAAGAACTGAAAGGTGACTTCAGAACTCTTGGAGAGATCATTTTCAACAAACGTACTTTTATCAGAGCTGCCATATTTAATATAGAGATAGAGGATGAAAACATAGATCTATCCTATGAGAGTGAGAAGTTGGTTGGAGACGGCGCCGTATTTGCCACGCCTTTTGGATCTGGAGGTTATTTCTATGCGATTACTGAGGACACCTTTGAAAGCGGTATAGGTATCGCGTTCAACAATGTGCGTGATTCTTCAGTAGAGGATTATATAAGAGCTACGGAAGAGGCCACGGTAAGGATAACTGTTCCTGACTCTTTAAACCCGGATCATTCTTCCAGGGCTGTGATGTCCCGTGACAACGACCCGGATTTCTACTATCCTGAGATAGGAGAGACAGTTGAGATAGAGTTCTCGGACAGTTTCGTAGAGATTGT
>JAXINT010000046.1:0-1703 GCA_034190605.1 Asbonarchaeaceae archaeon (SeqCode)
GGAACATCATTGACAGCATATAATGCCTTTTCTTGCACAATCAGACAGTGCTTAAAATGTCAGGATTTGAACGCTCAGACCGGGCACTTCTTTCTTACCCACCGAACTAATAAAAACAAGCTCCACCAACTTTAGATATGGAGGCGCTACCTGGAGATGTATTCCGATATCCTGATACCCACGGATGGAAGCAGAGCGATAAGAGAGGCGGTTGAACACGGCCTTAACATAGCCGAGAAGTACAATGCAACAGTCCACACGCTTTATGTAGTGGATCTGCGCATCTCGTACCACGGTGTATTCCAGGACCACCTGCTTGAGAAGCTTGAGAAAGAAGGGGAGAAGGCAGTAGGTGAGATAGAGGAAAGAGCAGAGAGTCGCGGCCTAAAGACCAAGAAAGAGGTTGTGACAGGCATTCCCTACGAAGAGATCCTGGACTACTCCGAGAACCATGGAATAGACATGATAGCAATGGGAACCCATGGAAGAACCGGAATAGGAAGGCTTATAATAGGCTCAACAACTGAAAATGTTGTAAGACATTCTTCTGTACCTGTAATGACGGTGAGGATGGATAAGGAGTATGGGCTGTCCAGTAATGGTGTTTAGATCAATGCGCACAGAGCTGAAGATCAAGGGCATGCATTGCGCCTCGTGCGCTGTGACTATAGAAGACGAGCTCTCAAGCCTTGAAGGCGTTTCCAGTGTAAATGTAAACTTTGCCTCAGACACGGCTGTTGTGGAACATTCTGAAAGTTTAAGTAGAGCCGAGATGGTTAAAGCTGTCGACAGGGCAGGATATACAGCAGCCACTTCTTCCGGAGATCAAGAAAAGACCGGAGACCATAGACTAAGCTCTCATACAGAGATTTCGACAGACTATAGCTTTGGAAGGATGGCCTACGCATGGATCGTAACTGTTCCCCTGATGGCTCTCATGTTCTCCGGTTATTTCGGCTATTCCTTCCTTACCCCGGTCCAGAAAGAAGTCTTGATGCTGATCCTGTCACTTCCAGTTGTATACCTTCTTGGCTGGCCTGTACACAGAGCTACCTGGAGAGCCATAAAACGCTTCAACGTCAACATGGACACATTAATAACCCTGGGATCCTCCGTAGCATTTATTACAGGAGTAATGGTTTTCTTCATCCCTATCCAGAACTATGCCGGTATATCGGCGATGATAATGGCGTTCCACCTGACAGGAAAGTACATCGAGAACAGGGCAAAGGGAGAAGCTGGAGAGGCGATAAGGAAACTCCTCTCCCTACAGCCAGAAACAGCGGTGAAGCTTACCGATGGAGAAGAGAAAGAGATAGCTGTAAAACAGATAGAAGTCGGAGACCAGCTAGTTGTAAAGCCTGGAGAGAAGATACCTGTTGACGGCAAGGTCCTTAAAGGCGAGACAAGTGTAGACGAGTCAATGGCAACCGGCGAGTCCACACCTGTCTCAAAAAAACCTGGAGAAAAGGTCATAGGAGCCACCGTCAACCAGACCGGGAGGATAGTTATAGAGGCTACAAAGGTCGGAGATGACACATTCCTGTCAAATGTTGTAAAGCTTGTTAGAGAGGCACAAGGAAGTAAGGTGCCGATACAGGCCTTTGCAGACCGCGTCACAGGTTACTTTGTACCTGTTGTGATCTCTATATCAATCCTTGCATTCCTGACCTGGATTCTGTTCCCTGGCCCTCTTTCCAGGC
>JAXINT010000134.1:0-1409 GCA_034190605.1 Asbonarchaeaceae archaeon (SeqCode)
TACTCCAGGTGAAGTTGCTCCACTTCCAGACATCCTCCTTGTAGAACCTCTGGGATGAGTTATAGACTCCTGTCTTGTTCACAAACCCGCCTGATTCATTCGTGGAAAGCATCGCATGTGAGAGATTCACGGTGTCGCGCCCCTGAGCCGACAGACTGACAGCCTCATCAGGCTGTATCTCGCTCACATTCTGCATCTGGTTCCTCCAGGTAGGGGGAGTAGTATCAACCCTGAACCAGACCACACTCCTGTTATAATTACCAACACTATCATTAGCCCAGACAGTGACATTATGCCTTCCTTCAGTAAGCGCAGACAAGGTTATATTAGGTGTAAAGCTGGTGTTTGAATCGCTGTCCACGTTGTAGAACCAGCTGCTAACCGTATTATCCGCAGTAACATTCAACCAGGGAGTCACATCGGAGATAGTAGAATTCGGCGGGTTGTGTATCTTGATGCTTATAGAGCCTTTAACTGTCCATAGGTCAAAGCTGTTTACGATTGGCGTAACAGTAGCGTTACTTGAAGAGACGTTAAATTCAACAGTGATATTTCCGCCCTTTTTTGTGAAGTTCAACTGGTAGCCTTTCACGGTAGAACCGTCAGGCACGGAGATCAAAGCCCTCTCCCCGTTCGTGCTGCTCACATTAACCCACAGCGTCCGGTTCAGAGAAAAGTTGACATTCTCCGCATCAACCGTGATATTGTCCGCGATCTCGTCATCCGCCACTTCAAATGTCCGGTTGTATCTTGATTTGAATGTGCTGTCTTCTCCCCGGCCCTGGAAGTAGAGCTCCCGAACCTCAGAACCCGACAGTGTGCGGTTGTATATTCTTGTTTCGTCCATGCTTCCGTTAAACAGGTCTCCGAGTAGGAGGTTGGCGTTGTTGGAGACAGAGTTGACTTTGGTGGTGTTGGATGCTTCCAGCTTCCCATCCACATACAGGTTCAAATGCGTGGAGTTCACCGTCCCCACAATATTATGCCAGCCAGGATCAAGCTTACTCCCATGCACACCCACATCCAAAGTCGCCATGTAGATCCGGTAGTTGCTTCCGTCGTGTCCGGGGTACCACATTTTGTATGTGTTTCCGTCCTTGATGACTGTTGGGGCTAATGCGTGGTTGTCGTCTCCTGTTCCTGTGGTTCCGAGTGGTATTCTTCCGTCTGTGCTGTTGTTGTCGGAGTTGGAGGGTATGTTGTTGTTGACTTTGGTCCAAAATGTTCCGTTGGGTGATGTGGCCATGTAGATCCTCAACTTGCTTCCGTCTTTTCCGGAGTACCACATTTTGTATGTTCCGTTGTCTTTGATGACTGTTGGGCTGAAGACGTCGCTGTCGTCTCCTGTTCCTGAGGTTCCGAGTGGTATTCTTCCGTCTGTGCTGTTGTTGTCGGAGTTGGAGGGTATG
>JAXINT010000134.1:1509-1691 GCA_034190605.1 Asbonarchaeaceae archaeon (SeqCode)
TTGTTGTTGACTTTGGTCCAAAATGTTCCGTTGGGTGATGTTGCCATGTAGATCCGGTTGTTGCTTCCGTCTTTTCCGGTGTACCACATTTTGTATGTTCCGTTGTCTTTGATGACTGTTGGGACTTGTGCGTAGTTGTCGTCTCCTGTTCCTGAGGTTCCGCGGGGTATTCTTCCGTCTGT
>JAXINT010000184.1:0-1690 GCA_034190605.1 Asbonarchaeaceae archaeon (SeqCode)
GAGGGAGACACAAACCTTTCAGAGCTTGGAGAGTTCATGAAGGCTTCAGAGGACCAGCTTCTGATATTTTCAGGGGATCTTTCCTTCCTAAATTTGTCAAATGAACAGACAGCGATCTACGACTGCATTGAAGACCTTGTTGAGAGAGATGTGTCCATAAAAGTCCTGTGCAGAGTAGACCTGGTCTCCTATGAAAACGTCCAGAAGATGCTGGAGCTCAATTTTAAACATGGAAAGGACTGCATAGAGATAAGGCACAGGGAACAGCCTGTAAGAGGCTTTGTCTCCGACAGCAAAAGACTGCGCCTCAAGGAGATCAAGGAGCCCACAGGCGACATCTCCGACCTGAACCAGAAAGTGTTCCTGTTCTACACCATAAAGGACAGGGAATGGTCCGAGTGGATGGCAAAGAACTTCTGGAACATGTTCTCCGAGTCGATCAGCTCTGACAAGCGCATAGAGGAGATAAAGAAGTTGAGGCCTGGGTGAAAACAGGAGTATAACAGTGTTATATAATAGAAACGCTCATAGAGAAGCATCGCTATTACCTATCAAAGTTTGGTTCTCCTTGTTCGAAGCCAGCGCGTTGAATATTTCCCTCTTACCTAGGGTGTAGCCTGATATGACTTCGCGTAGTTTCTCTGTGTGCGCTTTCTGAGAGGAGATATAAGCATTTTCTGCTTTCTTGCCTTTTATAAGCTGTCTAGGGGCTTTATTGGAGGCCTCCATTATCGGAGAGGCTGTCTCATCGTTCAGAGGGTCTGAGGTCTTTCTTGAATCTCGTATAAGGGCGAAGTCGCCTTTATAACCTATAAATGCATCGGCGTCTCCCTCTCCAACACAGGTCTTGCCAAGCCTTCTAGCCGACTTGCAGGTCCTTACATATAGAATTCTATCCTTTGTCTTTCCTTCGTTGTCGCCAGCTTCCAGTATAGGTTCGTCCTCATGGCCTGCAACTGTACTGGAGCCTCCATGACCGTTCAACACCACAAGCCGAGGATCTGTACTGTCCAGATAGCTTTCAAAATCCTCTCTGGACGCTTTGTCTTTATCCAGGTCAACTACCTCCAGATTCCTATCTTTGGCAAGCTCTATCAAGGCCTTGCTCCATTTAAACAGATAGAAGGTTACAATGTCGTGTCTCGGCCTGGTGATCAGCAGTTTCTTGTCAGCCATCTATATCTCCTTAAAAGCTCTAAGACCTGCCATCTGCATCCTTGTATATGCCTCTCCCACGCTGTCGCGTTTTTCAATGTGCTCCTTCAAATCCTCCTTTGTAAAAGAGCCTTTATCTCCCAGGGAAACTTCAAGATGCGCCGGCATGGTCTCCAGTCTGAACCGCGCTATCTTGAACTCTTCCTCAGTCACCTCTTTATCAGTCATTTCCATCATCCTCAGATTATATCCAGCTTATCAAGTTTCTCCAGCATATGCCTGCCCATATCTGTGTCAGCCGAAATCTCTCTATGGGCGTATTTCCAGGAAACCGGCTCATCATCTATAACCAAAACCGTCTCCTCACGCTCCTTTAGAGGCAGGTTGTTGTAAACTTTCATAAAACTTATCCTGAGTTCATCCAGATCCCTTTCAGACGAGGCCATCTCATAGGCTATTTAGTCGGTGATCAGTTAAATTAATTTGGGAGGGTTCTAATCCGTAAAAAAAAAGATTAGGGATATAACAGTGTTAT
>JAXINT010000133.1:0-1687 GCA_034190605.1 Asbonarchaeaceae archaeon (SeqCode)
CATTCCTCTACCTTGTACTTGCGCTATTCGTGGTAACTCCGTGGGTGTACTCGACAATTGGGTTTGCCTCTTCCTGGTTGACCTTAACCATAATAACAGTCCACGGCATTATAGCGATTGTTCTAACCCTCAGGATGTTGTTCTAGAATTTCTGGAGATAGCATTAGAAAGGCCTGGTCTCTCTTCTGAGCTCCTGGACTCCTGCGAGAGGTCCTACAACCGACTTGAGCCTTGATGAGAAGCGCTCTATGTCCTGTTCTGAAAGTTTTGCACGCTGATCTGCTTCCACAATAACTGAAGGAATACCGTACATGGAGCTGTAGCTGCAGATAGGCATGATCATTGAAGCAATCCGGTCAGCTGTATCTGATATCTCTCCATTGTTAAGGAAGTCGATTCTTATCGGGCTGCCGTTTTCCACCGTCCGGAGATAGAAGTTGTGGATCTTCTTTGAGTCTTCTCCAATATCGTTGAGTGTGTGGTGGTTCTCGTATTCCTTCGTGTACTTCATTACGCAGGTTCTCTCTCCTTTCTCCAGGACGTAGTGGAGTATGTTAGTGTCCTGACTCCTGTTTAGTATGTCTGCGCTCTCTCTGTCTATAAATCCCTGTTCCGCAAGCAGTTCGGACATTGAGGTGCCCCTGCTGTCCTCTATAACTCCTGCTAGAAGTACATTACGGTCTAGCGCTTCCTGGAACAGCCTCTGATACATCTCGATTAGCTGGTCGTACATCTCCCTGGCCTCGGAACCCTTTGTAGGTCGGTCGGTGTACTGGGGAACTATCGAACCATCCATTAAAACTAGATCCACGTCATTTTTTACAGCTTCCAGGGCAGTTTTCACCTCTTTTTTAAGTCGTAGAAGCGACGTCGATAGATTGAACTGCCTCCTGTCTAGAGGGCTTTCCAGGTGGGTCACCTCCGGCTCAGGGCTCTTGCCTGGAAGGTATTCTGAGGAGTCGAGCCTGCCGTCTCTATAGTTGAAGAGCGCGGAAACTGCCCTAGTTAGAACTACGTCCACGCCGTGGAACTCCTTCTTTATCAGGCCTCCGTCCACTCCGGCTATTGAATCATGATCCAGGTCTGCAGGTCTGGTTTCAACCACGAAATCCGGTTCTACAACTACCTCTGACTCCAGATTTTCCTCCCGGAGCTCTTTGAGGTCTGCACCTACCTCCTTTCTACGGTTCTCCAGTTTCTTTATGCTCTTTACAACATCCTCAACTGAGGGCATATAACTGTCTTGAAGGTGAATTCTAAAAAAGGTATCTCAGAACTGCACATGATCTCCTCAAAATAGACTCCAGAAATCTACTGTCCCTTCAGCTCGCCCTTTTTGCGCAAGAAGTCGTTCACACCTCTATAGGTCAGATCCAGGTCTCCGGAGTCAAACCGGTCCTCATATTCTTCAGCAGCTTTTTCGTATATCTTAGCCTTTTCGTCTTTACCTAAATCTCCATAGAAATCTCTAATATTTTGCAGAATCTCGGGATAAACCTCCGGGTGTTTATACCTGGCTTTCAGGCCTTCTTTCAGTTTCTTGATCTCGATCTCCTTTGCTTCTTCTCTCTGGCTCAGGGAAGATAGGGTTTCCACGCGCATCTTTCTCAGCTGGCACTCGTATATACAATCAGGGTTGTTGTTCAAGAAATTCTTGCTCTTCGATAAGAAATCATCCTTCTTGAAT
>JAXINT010000116.1:0-1630 GCA_034190605.1 Asbonarchaeaceae archaeon (SeqCode)
TCATATACTATTAAAAAACTGTATCCTTTTCACATTTGACCCCTATCTGTGGAAGTTGCTCTTACTTCTTCTTACAACTAAAATTTACCTATTCCATCATATCCGCATTCGTGATAATCCCTTCGTAACCGTCTTCTCCTTTAACCAGTACTGCCTTGTTGTCCTCTAGTAGTTCTTGTACTGCGCTCCTTGGTGTCTTTGGCCCTATTTCTGGGAAGCCTTGTTTGTCCATGTTTTTTTTGATTTTGTTGTCATCTTCTGCTTCTATCAGGTGGTGTTCTTCTATCTTCCCTACCTGTTTTTCGTCTTTGATGATGGGTATTTGGGAGTAGTGTTTGTTTTTCATGATGTTCCGTGCCTTCTTGCAGGTGTCTGTGGGTTTTAGTGATTGGATGTTGTGGTTCATGAGGTCCTGTGCTGTTTTTCGGTTGCGGTCCTTTTCTTGTAGCGCTTGGTAGATCTTTCGGATGGTGGTGTATCTGGCTTTTCTGTCTCCTTTTTCGATTCTGCTGAGCATGCTGGGGCTGATCCCTATACTTTCTGCCAGGGTTTTCTGTTTGAGCCCGATCTTCTTGCGTTTGTTTTTGAGCTTCTTGACGAGTTGCTGGTATCGTGGCAAAAACATGTTTTTACATATTTACAAAAATACTTTTTTATATTTTCGTATTTTTAAAGTGGGTTTGGTGGTTTTGAGACATGAGTTTGACAACCAGGATCTATAGCGCGGATAAAACTCCTTTCAAACCTTATACCGAGGTGGAGTCGGAGTTCATCAGGGAGCAGATCCGGAGGCGGAGTTTTGATGATCCGGAGGACCGGATCTATGTTAATAAGCTGGTGAATTTGGAGTACTTCATCTTGAATCCGGCACAGAGTTATAGCAGTGGCATGTACTTCAACGCCTTGAAGCGGAGGCTGAAGGATGAACACGACAGAATCCTCAAGGATTTGAAGCCGGAGGAGTACCAGAAGAGGAAGGCTGCAAGGATAGAGAACAGGAGAAAGAAGGAAGAAAAGCGGAAGGAGAGGGAAAGGGAGAAGGCTAGAGAGCTTGAGGAGGCCCGGAAGCAGTGGGAACGGGTCGAACAGGAGGGTGCGGATTGACCGGCCAGATTCGAGAGGGCATGGGTACTTGATACAGATCATGATAAACCGCCGCACTTACTTGATCTGAGATGTTGAGGACCTATGCTGTATGCATCTCTAGTAAGCATAGATTTGCCGGGTTGTTCACTCGCCCGAACCCCGAGTTTTTACTTAGGTATCCCAAGGTTGGGGAATGGCTAGTGGGACTTCCCGGGTGGAGGAGGACAGGTTTTTACCCTCCTTCTCCTCCACATACCTATGACGGGTGGAACGGGATTCCGGGTTTAGGACCTGTTAGAGCCCTATACAGCCGTAAACATGTTTACATGAAAATGTATTTTTGTGAAAATGGGTTATCCGTGTCCCAGAACTACCGATCCACACATACCGATAGATATATAAAAGATAGGGATACATGTTATAACGAAAGCAAACAGCCCTGTTTGGTGTGTGAGGGTCTTAGAATGGGCAAAAACGCCCAGGGCAGGGTCGAAAATCAAAGATTTTCTTAGTCATGAAATCGGAGATTTCATTCGATCTTAAC
>JAXINT010000146.1:0-1530 GCA_034190605.1 Asbonarchaeaceae archaeon (SeqCode)
GAAAGGTAGACTGGGTAATAACTTATGCTCATCCGAACAAAACAAATATAAAGCGCAAGAATAGGCTGGATAGGATTCCCTCAACAGAATTTATCAAGAAAATAGATGCCAGAGAGGAAAAACTTTACGGTACGGTCGGAAAGATCTGGTGGATTTATAAAGTTAAAAAAGATTAGGCTTTAAGAGAGTAGCAATGCATCCTCTGGAACCTGAACACCATATAGACGGATCAAGGGTTAACTCCTCACTGGAGATCTGTGGGGACGGTGTAAACGAGGATGTGTACTTCTGCAAGAAGGAAAACCAGTTCGTGATGCTGGAAAACGCAGAAGACTGCGAATGTTTCAAGAACGATGAAAAATAGAGAAAGGAGATGATTCAAAATGGCAATACTAGTTACAGGCGCTGACGGCTATGTAGGATTTCCAACAACACTTAAACTAGCAAAGGAACACCCTGACGAGAGGATAGTGGGTGTGGACAACCTTGCAAGGAGGCAATGGGTTGGAGAATGCGGATCTCTTTCCGCAGTACCTATAGAAGAACCTGAGAAGAGATTTGACAAGGCAAAGGAAAAATACCCTAATATAAGCTTTGTGCAGGGAGATCTTACCAACAGAGGTTTCGTGAACCAGATGCTGGACACCTACGAGCCCAGGACTATCGTGCACCTGGCAGCACAGCCTTCAGCGCCTTACAGCCAGATAAACGGAGAGAGAGCCTGTTACACACAGCACAACAACAACGAGGCGACAAGGAACCTGCTATGGGGTGTCGAGGAGAACGGTTTGGATCCTCACTTTATAGAGTCTACAACCATGGGAGTGTACGGCGCTCCGGAGTTCCCGATACCTGAAGGCTTCATGGAGGTTGAGAGGGGAGGAGGTAAGGACAGAGTTCCCTTCCCTGGAATGGCGGGTAGCTGGTATCATCAGAGCAAGAGCAACGATGTAAACAACCTGTGGCTGGCGAACAAGCAGTTCGGACTGGACATCTCGGACTTCAGAATGGGTATAGTCTACGGTACAAGGACAGAAGAGCTGGAAGAGACAGGCATGAACACCAGATTCGACTTCGACTACTACTTTGGAACCGTGATCAATCGTTTCTGCGCACAGGCAGTTGCAGGCTACCCGATAACCGTGTACGGCAAGGGAGAGCAGAGGAAACCAATGATCAGTCTTAAAGACACGGTTCAGAGCTTTGTGAACGCCGTGGACAGGAAAGACGGGTTCCAGGTCTACAACCAGACCACCAGGCCAATAAGCATTGTAGAAGTTGCAGAGACCATAGCAGAGGAGGCGCAGGACCTCGGACTTGACACGGAGGTCAAGCACTACGAGAACCCAAGGGACGAGAAGGAGGAGCACAAGATGGAAGTGGACAACGACAAGTTCATGGAAGTGCTTGGAAAACAGAAGCAGAAGCTTCACTCCGGTATAAGCGACATCCTGAAGCAGCTGAAAAAGCAGAGAAGAAGGATCAAGAGCCACAAGGACAGGTTCCTGCCATCAGTGCTTTCGGAGAAGT
>JAXINT010000034.1:0-1523 GCA_034190605.1 Asbonarchaeaceae archaeon (SeqCode)
GCCGGAGTCCACAACGTGCTCCGTCCCTACTGGAAGGAGTACGAGGAGGAAGAAGAGGAAGAAGTCTCCTACATGGGCCTGATGGGCGCGTTACCAAACGGAGGAGACCAGTCCAGACTCGAGGAAGTCCGGAACTCGATCCTCTGGAGCACCGTCAGGTAGCCGTTCTCTCAAATCTATATAAACAAGGACCGGAAAACAACTACCTGTATGATGGAAAAGGCGGTTCTACTAGTTCTTCTAGCAGCCCTTCTTGTAGGTCCGGCCGCAGCCGATGGACATATTACATTCAGCGAAGAAGCTGTTACCTACGCAGCCCAGAGCAGCGATACCGTCTCGACAACCTGGAAATGTGACTCTTCAAGCGGAGACTGTGTGAGTGCAACAGTAGAGATCTGTGGAGAAAGTTTCGACGCGAACCTCAACGATAACAACAACTATGAGATAGATTTCTCGGTTCCCGGCGACGTCGCCTGTACAAACGGAACACACTCGCCTTTCAAGGTTGAGGATTCCAACGGAAATCTTCTGCATGACGGAGGATCTCTTAAGGTAAACCCGAAGAACATGGGAAGAGGAGGCGACTACCTGTATGTAACAGTCGACTCCACATCGGACAATCCTGATACTAAAAGTGATTATAAGTTGAGGAACTGGGTGGTATCAGAGAATCCTTGGGGTAAAAATCCGGAGATTCATAAAGGACAGATCGGTATAGAAGAGATAGATCCATTTGTTGCAAACACGCACGAATACTGCACCTATTGGGTTGAAGACGGCCGTATCTCAAGAGATGAAAGCCTATCCAGTTCTGTATTAGCTAATAAAACAGGGGACTGTGATGGTTCCAGCGATTCAGGATCAGGCTATCCTGACCAAATATTTAATCTTGGTTTCACATCCAGCAACACGGAAGATCTCAGGCCAGGAAATCTGAGAGATGACCTGAACACCTGGAACCCTGTTCACAAGAATGGAGGAGAATACACTCCGAGAGGAGACCTGATCCGGGGAGAACTATTCAGTGGAAAGATGCAGCTCAGTGACAGCGGCGATGGAACAGAGTTCTTTGTATGTGACCTCAAAACAGATGAAACCACAGTCCGTACCGACTCCGATGGAACAAAGCTCTACAGCTGTGACGCTAATTTGCTGCAAAAAGATGATTGGAGGATTAACGGGGATTCAGGTGGTAGAGAGGTATTTGACTGGGACAGGGTATACGTCTGCAGCGACGGGAACGACAACGATGGAGACGGTCTCAAAGATCTAGATGACCCTGAGTGTAACAATGACTGGAAACATAACTCTGAAGCGCCTCCCGGAGGATGCCCCAAAGCGGTTGTAACTGTCGGTGACCTGCTTGAAGAAAAGGCTGTCTGGGACAAGTCAGGGAACACGTATACACATCCTGACTACCCTGGCTGCAGCTGGGGAGAGGTACAGGAAAATCCTTCCGCACCGACGCGGAGCCCGGAAACTTTCCTCTGTTCAAGAGATACACTGGCCAACGAAGGCCTGGG
>JAXINT010000053.1:0-1499 GCA_034190605.1 Asbonarchaeaceae archaeon (SeqCode)
TAAAGTTTAAAAGGTTTACAATTCAAAGTTAGAAAGCTACGGGGGTCGGTACCCAAGAAATCAACTTTTTCTCTTCCACTTGCTGTACTGCATGAGTCCTTTTATTGCATTCACAGCCCTCTCAGGCGTGGGGAATACAGGGAACTCCGCGTTCTCCAGCTCCTTCATGTGCCTGCTAGTGTATTCTCCTCCAACCATGCATCCGGCTACTGCCTTGTCTGATCTCTCCTTGAACTCCTTGAGATGCTCTATTATCTCCGGCCCCATGGGTGCTGGCTGTAGCAGTGTAAGCGCCAGTACAGCTCCTACCTCAGGTTCCTCGTCTATTGCTTCAAGCACTTTTCTGTATCTCTCGCTGTCAGCGTCCCCTATAACATCTATAGGGTTGGTTATGTTTGCAAAGTCTGGTAAAATACATTCCAACTCTTCTTCCGTTTTCTCCGAGAACTCGGCAAGTTCAAGGCCTTCGCTCTCTATATAGTCCGATGCAAGCACTCCATAGCCTCCTCCGTTCGTTACAACAGCTATCTTACCGGTATCTATGGTTTCCTGGTAGGCAAGTATTTTTGAGAGGTCGAAGAGCTGCTCTACTGTATCAGCCTCCACTATACCTGCCTGTTTGAATGCTCCGTTATAAACCTGGTAGCTTCCTGCCAAAGAGCCGGTATGGGAGCTTGCAGCCTCCATGCCTGACTGGAACTTGCCTGCCTTGATTACTACTATAGGTTTATCAACGCTCAGCTGTTTCACCCTCTCATAGAACTGCCTTGCGTCTTTTGCACCCTCCATGTATACCGCTATAGCACCTGTCTCCTCGTCCTCTCCCAACCATTCTATAATTTCAGCCTCGTTTACGTCCGATTGGTTTCCATAGGACACGAACCTAGAGAACCCTATCCCTTTTTCAGCTCCAAGATCAAGTATTGAAGAACCGACCGATCCGCTTTGAGATATGAGCGCTATACTTCCTTCATCTGGCTTCCCAATCTTCTCCGAGGGAAGGAACAGTGTGTCAACTCCCGAGAATGCATCCCAGATACCAAGACAGTTAGGGCCAAGCAGCCTGGTACTGCTGCCCTCCACGATCTCCTTGAGCTGTTCTTCCCTCTCCTTTCCTTCTTCTCCAGCCTCCTTGTATCCTGCGGTAACCACTGTTACGGCAGGAACTTCCTCTTCCACGCACTCCTTAACCGCTTTATTGGCTATCTTGGGTGGTAGCGCCACTACCGCGTGATCCACCTGCTTAGGAATCTCCTTTATATTTCCATAGCTCTTGTAACCCAGTATTTCCTCTGCGTTAGGGTTGACTGCAAACAGTTCTCCCTTAAAGCTCTCATCCAGGTTCTCTAGAATGGATTTTCCTACAGATCCATCCTTCCTTGAGGCACCTATCACTGCCATGGTCTCCGGTCCGAAAAACTGATCAAGACTCATTTTCTCTCACTCCAGGGTTATAAGTGCGTCAGCCGCCTTTATTGTACTGCCGTTTATGAAAAGAG
>JAXINT010000119.1:0-1415 GCA_034190605.1 Asbonarchaeaceae archaeon (SeqCode)
ATATAACAGCGTTATACCAGTTGGAGGAGTTTTATATGAAAAAGGCCCAGACATGTCCAAGATGCGGTTCAGAGGATTTAGAGAGGGATGGAAGCAGTTTTATATCCTACATGGGTTTTGACAGGAAGTACCTCTGTAGTGATTGCGGTTACAACGGTAGAATAGCGCTTGAGATGGATGAGGGAGAGGTAGAGGAGTTTAAGAAGGCGTTGGAGGAGGAAGATATAGATATTTCAAAACAAGAGCAAAATACTCCGGACAAGAGTTATAGCTGGAAGAGAATGTTTGGAGGGCTCTTGACATTTATGCTAGGACTAGGGGCTTTACCTCTTGCTCTTAGATCAATAGAAGGCGCTATTGGTTCTCTACTCATCTTTGTAGGAGCAGGTATCATGTACAGGGAGTGGAAGAAAAGATAGTAGGATATCCGCTGAATTCTCTATACCGCTATACTACAGGTAATCGAAAATCTTAAATCAGAGGGTTCAAAAAAATTTGACGGTGTCGAGCATGGGTGTATTTCCTGATTTTATGGTTTCGCTGGCACGTTTTGTACTGGGAGGTGTGTTCCTCTGGAGCGGTGGAGTAAAGCTAAAGGATATCAGAGGATTTGTACTGATCGCGTCTACCTATACCGTTGTGCCTGAGTTTCTCTCCAGGCCTGCAAGGCTGGTCTCTTACCTGATTCCCTTTACAGAGCTACTTGCAGGTGGACTGGTAATAATATGGGATATGCAGTTGTATGCGCTCTACTTCATAGCTGCAAGTCTCCTGGGATACATGACCCTCCAGATCTGTGAGCTCTTAAAGAATGGTAATGTAGATAACTGCGGCTGCTACGGCACTGCAATTGAGGTTGAGCTGTCCTGGAAG
This sequence comes from Asbonarchaeaceae archaeon (SeqCode), assembly GCA_034190605.1. Taxonomy (GTDB): domain Archaea; phylum Nanohalarchaeota; class Nanosalinia; order Nanosalinales; family Nanoanaerosalinaceae; genus JAXINT01. The sequence continues at coordinate 874 of JAXINT010000119.1, forward strand.
CAGGTTCTAAAGAACGCTGTGCTGCTAGGTTTGGCCTTGTACTTGTTGGCCTATGAGAACGGACTTGTATTTCTTTATCCTTTCTAGGAACTATTTTGAAGGTCTTCCTGTACGGAATCTCCAAACATGAATGCTGCGCTGAGAGCCAGGCCGAAAAGCCCTATATCTCTTATAAGGGTGTCTACCGGCCCACCTGCCAGCAGTAGATTGAATATTATTCCCAGAAGCGATAATGCTGATATTGATGCTGCAACATCTGTGTAGAAGTCCGCAAGGATCGCTAAACCTGCTATAATTTCTACAGGAGCGTGTAAGAACTGCATCATCTGGGTTGGTGTTCCGGGGAACAGAACTGTTAGTTCTGGAGCAGTGTATGCTGCCCAGATCGCTGGTTCAAACAGCTTGTGGAGTCCTGCCAGGAACATCATAACTCCGAGCCCCCATCTCAGAGCTGTGAAACTGAACTCCGAGTGGTTGTGGAGGAAGCTTCTGAAATCTTTTAGATAGCTCATCGCCAGAAGATGGTGTTCGAATGTTTTTAA
>JAXINT010000030.1:0-1407 GCA_034190605.1 Asbonarchaeaceae archaeon (SeqCode)
ATCTGAGCCACTCATGCTATTCAGCAGTATCAACCCCTCTCGACTTAACTCTGTTGTGAATAGCACAAATAGTTAGGTATTTATAAATAGAATACTATTCCGAAGTAGCTCGTGGCATATTAGCGTGTTTCGGTACCTCGGATTTTCACCCCAGGGATTAATCAAAATACAAACAACACAGTAGAATGTCTGTTTTTTATCCATTCGGCTCCGTGATGATCAGACGGCAGCCTTACCAAGGTTATACTTTCACCCCGCTTGGCTCGGCTTTTTGACGCTCTGACTAGAATACTGAAGAAGAGCAACACCTCTGCAACCGACAAAAACCATGCCGACTTTCGATGTCGAAAAGGAGGAGATAACAGCATTCGACTTAGGAGACACGTATATCCTCAAAACCTACTTCGACGAAGACCCGGTATTCAACCAGCTGCAGAAATACTATAACGAGGACAAATACAGGTTCGAAGTCCCTGACAGCGAGCTGGAAACGGTAGAACAGCTGCTTGACAAACACTACTACGAGCTGCAGGTGACGGACGACTTCGAGGACTACTGCGTCGTCGCAAGGAAAGGAACGAATTCAAGCGACATCCTCAGAAACTCCGTGATGAGAAAACAGAGAGCCCAACACGAGATATTTGTTATGAAAGACGAACTCTCAGTAAAGCAAGCCGTGGAGCAAGGAGCCGAGCGAATAGAAAAATCCGGAATCCAAGAGGAGGTGCTGGAATGGAAACCTCACCGACCGTGACGGGGCCGGCGGCGGAAGCACCGGTAGCTACAAGTAATTTCAAGTACCTCCCGGAGAGGGAATACTAATAAGAGCCTTTAGAATGAGTACCGATAATCTAGAAGTTGCGAAAACGGGACAGGAAAAGGGAGAATCCGTTTTCGACAACCGCTCTCTCGAAGACATTTATGAAGAAATACAGAACACCTATCTCGCGGACGACCGGCCCTGGGTAATCGGGTACAGCGGAGGCAAGGACTCCACCACCGCCCTCCAGCTAATCTGGTACGCAATCGAAGATCTTCCGAAGGAACAGAGAGACAAACCGATCCATGTTATCTCAAGTGATACTTTAGTCGAAACTCCGAAGATCGTCAACCACATCGTCTCCACTCTCGAGAACATCAACGAGTACGCAGAAAAGAAGGACCTGCCGTTCACCGCCCACAAAGTCACGCCCAAGGTGGACGACTCCTTCTGGGTCAACCTCATCGGCAGAGGCTACCCGGCACCCAACCAGAACTTCCGCTGGTGTACCGAACGCCTCAAAATCGACCCCGCCGACCGTTTCATCGAAGAACAAGTCTCAGAACACGGCGAGGTCATCGTGGTCCTCGGAGCGCGGAAAGCAGAGTCCGCTACCCGTGAACAGGTCATGGAGATGCACAGCATCG
>JAXINT010000090.1:0-1406 GCA_034190605.1 Asbonarchaeaceae archaeon (SeqCode)
TTGGACTTACGGTTTTCCAGGCTTCGAGATTTACCGATGATGGCGTATCGATACCACGGGTTTCCGTTTACTCCGCCATAGCAGGCTTCCTTATAGTTGGTGTCGCCGGATACTCAGCGATACCCGTGGCCTCGGCACTGCAGTCTGGCAGCAGCCAACAGGAACTGGAGGGCGACAACCTGCGGGAGGCAACTCTGTCGGTAGATGGTATGGTCTGCCAGGGATGCAAGATGACTGTCAAGAACTACCTCGAATCTATGGAGGGAACGAAACAGGTCAGAGCTTCACTTTCAGAGGAGAAAGCATGGGTAGTTTACGACGTCGATAAAACCTCTGCGGAGAAACTGGCGGACTCGAAAGTCTTCCAGGGAGCCTACTCCGCAACTCTGATGGAAGACAAAAAGTACAAGACCGGTTAAGGTGAAGTGATCATGAATAAAACTTTCAAGAAAAAAATCAGCCTCTTAGGATTCTTACTGTTCTCCATAATAATGATAGGGCTATACTACATAGTAACTTCCAGCCCTCAGACACAGCAGGCAGCATTCGGACTATCATACGCCTCCTGGATACTGTTCGCATACGCCTCAGGTCTTACGATGATATTCCTTCCTTGCACATTACCTCTAGCGTTTGTAATAGTGCCATTGGCGATGGGAGAAAACAGGAAAAAAGGACTGATAATGGCTATACTGTTTGGAATCGGTCTAACCATAACTATCACTATATACACCATAGTTTTCGCCCTCCTAGGACAGGCGTTCGGCTTTAATCAGGTGGCACAACTGGCTCTCTTATTTGGGGGAATAATAGCATTCCTCTTCGGGTTAGAACAGCTAGACTTGGTTCCTTTCAGCCTCCCAGAATATGGAGGAAGCTATCCCGACTTTATAGACCAGAGAACCGATTATGTGAAAAGCTTCCTGCTAGGTCTTTTCCTGGGAAACGCAGGGATAGGCTGTCCTAACCCTCTTTTCTGGTGGATGAGCCTGTTTATTGCCGCTTCCGGCAGCACAGCGTTCGGGGCATCATTGGGAATAATCCATGGGATCGGCAGGGCGGTACCGCTAATCTTTCTCTCCATACTCGGAATGCTAGGAATAAACGCAATATCAGGACTCTCCGACAAACAGAGAACAGTGGAAAAGATAAGCGGATTATTCCTGATCCCGGTCGCCGCATTCATAACCACATTTGGAGTCTTCGGAATGCCATGGTGGGAACAAAGCATCGGGCACGAGGCATGGAACTCTCTAGTTGCTTCAACCTCTATCCCTGCGGAAGCAGGCGTAAGAGGAATGGAAGTAAACAATCTCTGGGCCGGCATAACCGGAGAAGCCGGAGTAACCATAGCCTGGATCTTCTTCACAACCATGCTAATACTTCCACTACTATGGTACTACTGG
>JAXINT010000044.1:0-1397 GCA_034190605.1 Asbonarchaeaceae archaeon (SeqCode)
ATTCATTCTCGGTGTCTGCTATAACCACAACTTTCTCCACTTCATCAAGCTCGGATAGTCCTTTGACTGTGTAATAGACTGAAGGTCCTGCACCACCCTTGTGCTCGGGATACATCGACTGCGAGGTTGTTAAGATCTTCATATCTGTTTTTACCTCCTTAGAAGATTACAAAATGCTCAAGTTATGTTTTTATAGACCTCCATGTACTCGTCCGCTATCCTCGACCAGTCCAGCTTTTCCACAGCATACGATCTTATCTCTCCCCTATCAAATTCTCCGCCTATAACATTTCTCAACGCTTTCTCTAGAGATTCCGGATCTTTTGGAGGGACCGTAACCCCACACTTTGCTTTCTCAACCAGCTCCCTGTTGTCCGAGATGTCCGAGAGAACCACTGGAAGCCCTGCGCTCATCGCCTCAAGAATTGCAAGCGGAAGTCCTTCAGCCCAGCTTGGGAGGCAGAAAAGGTCTGCAGCTGCATAGAGCTCTGGAAGTTCACTATCCGGAACCCTGCCGTAGAACTCTGCGTTCACACCTGTCTCATCCGCTTTTTCCTTCAACTGATCTGTAAGAGGCCCTGTACCTGTAACCATCACGGTATTCTCCTCCTCAAGCTCCGATGCAGCCTCAAAAAGGTATTTGTGGCCCTTGTTGTGCCGGTGGAGAGCGCATATAAGTATTCCTTCTCCTTCAACGCTCCACTTCTCTCTAAGCTCTTCTCTCCTCTCAGGCATCGGTCTAAACCTGTCAGTATCCACTCCGTTCCGAACAACCCGAGACCGCTTTAGTATCGCGAACAGCGACTGCACGGACCTTGTACCCGAGGTTACTACATCCGGAGTGTTATAAGCTATCTCCTCTGCCAGCCAGTACAGGGGCAGTCTGAACCACCATCCGTTCTCCCATGCATCCCTTGTACTGCTACCGTGAAGTGTAAGGATGGATGGATGGCCTATACCTACATAGGGAAGGATAGTGGACCAGTTGTGGAAGTGATAGACATCAAAATCGTCCCTGTGTTCCTTGAAGAACCTCCTACCATTTCTCAAGTATGAGGAAAAGCTTTCAGACCCTTCTATAATGTGTACATCGGAGAAACAACTGTCAAAGCTTTCCGCATTCTGTTCCCTGTCCCTGACTATGAGGCTTACCTCGTGGTCCTCTGCAAGCTCTCTTGCTACAGACTTCACCACGTTCTCCACTCCTCCTGTCTCTGCAAACTGGGCTGTAACCATTCCGATTTTCATTTGGAGCCTACCTCTCTATTCATTCTTAACAGACCCTTCCACTTCCTGGAAGTACCTTATGAACTTCTTGAGCCCGGTCTCTAGATCAACTCTGGGCTCAAAACCAAGCTTCTTGATCTTACTGATATCTGCTTCCAGCCTGGATATAT
>JAXINT010000104.1:0-1380 GCA_034190605.1 Asbonarchaeaceae archaeon (SeqCode)
GCTCAGTAGGATCGCAGAGTGATGCAAATTCCTTTGACAAGATTGTAGGTAAGTCTTCTGATAAGTGTGAGATAGCTAATTCTCCAGCGGATACAAATGAGCCTTTCGAGGTAAACGTTTCTTTCTCTCGCCTCAATAGCCTTGAGGTTCAGGAAGGTGAGAACGGGCTTCAGAACAAGTTTGTAGGTGATTTTGCGGACTCCAGTCGTACTAGAACAGTCAGCGAATGTGGGTTTTCGTTAACGGACGACAGTGAGGGGGATAGTACACTCCAGAGCGGTGACTGGTCTGTAGAAGTGCGGTGTGAGAACGAATGCGGCAGCGGAAGTCAAACTCCTCAAATAACCCTAATCGCGGAAACAAGGTAGGTGGAATGAAAGGGAATATTGATGTCTCAGTTCAGGCAATTGTTTTCGGTGTTATTACCGTCTTGCTTGCGGCAGGTCTGCTTCATCTGGGTTTAGAGGGGCAGAAGTATCTGAAATCGATTACACTTGATTTAGAAGCCGATAGAGTCGTTAATGCAGGTCTAGCTCTAGAAAGTATACCAGAGGGATATGTCAAGCTTAATATCCCGGGCTACACCTTCAATTATGATCAGGGAGACCTGAATCTCTCCGTTCTAGGCGAAAGTGCTGTAAGGGATGTGGAGTCTAATACTTCTTATGACAGGATAGTCTATTCTGGCAGCGGTCAGGATACCTGTTGACAGCTTATGATCAAGCGAAGGCGCCTGTTTACACCCTGCTGTTCCTGGCGGTTCTTATGCTTGTGGTTGTTCCAAGCGTCCAGTCTCTGCTGAATATTGATTTACAGTTTGATGTGTCTCAGAAACAGGACTATAGACTCGCTGTTCTGCTGGAGAATGTGCAGTCTTTGGATGCTTCACGTCAGCAATTAGAGAATACAGAGGGAACATCCGGTTACAGCTATGACCGCAGGAGATCAATTATACCGGTGGAGTATTTTTGGAACGAGAAAACAGGGAGTGAGACAGGCATAGGCTACAGGGTGAGGAATGGGCACTGTTACCTTGAAGAGGTCTCAAGGTTAGACGGTGAGAGATTCGGGTTCTACCTGAAAACTATGGAGCCTGAGTCGGAGGGAACTGGCGGCGACTTTAAATCCATAAGTCAGGAGTGCAGAACGGCTAGCAATGTTGGCAAGAGGTTTTACACTTCGGCTCTACTGGTGCGCGAGGACAATAAAAACCCTCCATTGATGGTGAGAATCTTTGTATATGAAATTGGATAAGAGAAAAGGACAGGAGGAAGGTCCTATTATAGTGCTTATTGGACTGGCCCTTCTAGTTTCGCTGCTGGTAATGTTTATATCTGCTCTTTCCGGTAGTCAGATGTCAGAGACTATTGAAACATCGGT
>JAXINT010000039.1:0-851 GCA_034190605.1 Asbonarchaeaceae archaeon (SeqCode)
TCTCACTTCTTTTCTACTTTCTTTTCCACATAGATTTTTGTTCTTCCGTCTAGAAGAAACATTGTTATGGCTTCACTGATTCTGCCAAATCAGCTTTTTCCCGAGCCGGTGGAAGCGGATGACAAGTACCTGTTTGAGCATCCGCGGTATTTTACTGACTTCGATTTCCATAAGAAGAAACTGGTTCTTCACAGGGCTTCGATGAAGGCTTATGCTGAGGAGCATCAGGTTGAGTATCTGGAGTACCATCAAGATCTTGAACAGGTGTTCCGAGAGGAGGGCGAGATCAAGATGTATGACCCGGTGGATCACAGGGTGAGAGGTGAGTTAAAAGAGCTGGCTGATAAAAACGATGTTGAGTTAGATTTCAGGCAGAGCCCGGGCTTTATCGCCTCCATGAAATTCAACAGGGAATACTTCTCAGACCACGAATACTTCCAGCTGAGCTACTATAAGACCATGAGGAAGCGTTTTGACATTCTAGTGGATGAAGAGGGGAAACCGGAGGGTGGCAAATGGAGTTTTGATCCTGAGAATAGGGAAAGGCTGCCGGAAGATGTTCAGAAACCTGAGATTCCGCGTTTCTCGTCGTCTCATATTGAGGAGGCGAAGGGCTATGTTGAAGAGAACTTTCCAGACAATCCCGGGAAAACAGACGATTTCTTCTGGTCGGTTACTCGGTCCCAGGCATTAGAAAACCTAGAGGACTTTCTGGAGAACAGGCTTGCAAACTTCGGTGACTATCAGGACGCAATCGATAGCGATCTGAAGTTTGGCTTTCACTCCCTTCTATCAGCTTCCCTGAACATAGGTCTTATAACTCCTGGAGAGGTCGTAGAGAAGACTCTGGA
>JAXINT010000039.1:861-1088 GCA_034190605.1 Asbonarchaeaceae archaeon (SeqCode)
ATCTCACGACCAAAGAGACTACCCGATGAATTCGCTGGAGGGTTTCATAAGACAGATCCTGGGCTGGAGAGAGTTCGTCCGGGCTATGTACGAGCTGGAGCCGGGGATGAGAGAGGCTGATTTCTGGGGTGCGGAAAACCCGGTGCCAGAACAGTTTTACACCGCAGACACAGGTCTACCGCCCGTGGACGATTCTATCGAACATGCGCTGGATGACGCATACTGCC
>JAXINT010000039.1:1135-1375 GCA_034190605.1 Asbonarchaeaceae archaeon (SeqCode)
ATGCTGTTACTAGAGGTTGATCCGGATGAGGTCTACGAGTGGTTCATGGAGATGTTTATCGACTCCTATGACTGGGTCATGGTGCCGAATATCTACGGTATGAGTCAGTATGCTTACACCGAAATGATGACGAAGCCCTACATCTCCTCATCTAACTATATCAAGGAGATGTCGCATTATGGAACCGGTGACTGGGAGGATTACTGGGATGGGCTCTACTGGAGCTTCATCAGGAACCAC
>JAXINT010000011.1:0-1374 GCA_034190605.1 Asbonarchaeaceae archaeon (SeqCode)
CGCCTTACTACCATTACCCTTGAACACGGTCGATCCATTCCTCTCAGTCTCCAACTGAACACTCGTCACCGAATCACCACTATCAGGATCGCTTATGTTAGCTTCAAGTTGTACCCACTCGCCATACTCAGGGATGCTGTCGTTCCAAGACAAACTATTGAAAACAGGTGCTTGATTCCATGATGTTTCAAAACTTAATGCATTAAAGTCATCTGAGCTTTGTCCATCGCCTTTTGTAGATCCTGTATGGAAAAGACTGCCATCATCATAAGAAAGATCATAAAGCCTGTCCTCACCGCTAGAATTATACAATAGTGAGCCTTCACCTTTACCTGAGACACTAAGTTCCTCAATCCACCAGTTCCACCGGGTAGCTGAATCAGCAGAGAACGCTCCGTAAAAAATGGAATCTTTATCACGGACAGCGATATCGTTGATAAAGTTGTCAACGCCTGCACCTGATTGATAAGTATAGTTCCACTGTGGACTACCTGAAGCATCTAACCTCTCAATAAGCCCTTCATCAGCGTTATCTCCGTCAAAGTCGCCTCTACCTCCGATGTATATATAACTAGAGTTATGGACTGTTACGGCTTCAGAAACAAATCCTGTTCGATTATAACTCCATATCACCCGCAGTATTCAGTTTTCTCACCTGCCACTTTGCTGTTGAACCTCCTGAATAATTTCCGTCACCTACTGTGTATATGCCCCCAGAATCATCTGAGGCGATACCACGTACTCTATCTCTGTTAGAAGTACCGAAAGTATAGACCCATTGGCTTGAACCACTGTTATCAAGTTTTTCAACTCTTCTATTTCTGTCGCCTGATGATGTATAATAAGCGCCTCCAAGGTATAGACCGCCATCACTTCCAATAGTCATCTCATGCAGAACTTCTCTGTTATCAGTGTTATTGAATGTGTGAACCCATTGGCTTTCACCGGTGCTGTTCAGCTTTTCTAAACGCCAAACACCATCTTGTTTGAATCCTCCTGCATAGATCTGGTTTGATCCGTTGACCACTATATCTTGAATCCTGTCTCCCCCGGTTGTACCATATTTATAATCCCATACAAGAGATTTATTCTGTTTATAACGCTTTTCAAGTATCCAATCATCATTACTATTAGAATTACTGTAGTAACCGGCAAGGTACAGAAATTCTGAGTCTTGTGCTACAGCCCTAAAATTATCCCGTCCATTCCCTGAACTATATGTTTGATTCCATACTGTTTTACCGTTCCAATTAGAATTAGTCAGGTTTCCTGTTGCGCCTCCGATTGATCCGAGTATCCACATGTAGGCGTTTCCTGATGCTGTCTGCGATCTTCGGAACGTGCCTGTTATCGGTGCTATCGAGTTATTCCGTA
>JAXINT010000155.1:0-1366 GCA_034190605.1 Asbonarchaeaceae archaeon (SeqCode)
TTATAACTCTAACCCTGGCACTAGCTCTATCCACCACTGCAACAGCGACAACTATAACCTTGAACACGCAGAACGACTGGAACCAGGGACAGTTCAACCTTTCTTCCGCGGACAGGCAGGACAACTCAGGAAAGCTTGGAATAGGCTATAGAAACACCACGTTTGACAACCTGACAGCCTACTACCGTTTCGACAAGGCGGTGGACGGAAGCACCGGAACCGCGACAGACTATTCGGGCAACGGCAACAGCGGAAGCCTGAGCGGCGGAATAGCGACCGGTAGAGGCGGAGCTTTCTCCACGGACAGCTACAGATTTGACGGAAGCAACGACTATGTCGACATCCCTACCGGACTAGTTGATACTACTGGATTCACCGTCAGCTACTGGATGCATCCAAGGGATGTGGGGTCGGGGAACAAACAAGACATGATTTCTCTACGGAGCGATATTGATTTTATACATAACCAGGATGAAGGGGGGGATCTAACGGATTCCTAGACATATATACAGGAAACTGGAAGCCCGATATAGTTTCTCTAGACCAGGATCAGTGGCAGATGATAACTACCACATACAACGGAACCACCCTGATCACCTACAAGGACGGAACAGAAGTCAACAGGACCAACAGTGCAGATATAAGTTCTGGATCTAAATCAAGTAACTGCATAGGTAGTAGAGATGGATGCGGTGGTAAAAATTATGACGGCAACCTGGATGAAGTCCAAACTTATGATAGAGCTCTTAACGCCTCAGAGGTTGAGAAGCTCTACTTTAAAGGCACGGGAGGTACCTTCAGGGCGACATACAACCGCACCGTGCAGATACCGAAAAACGAGGCTCCAGAACTTCTATCACTGACCGCAAAAAACGCAGATCCGTCAGGAGATATATGGATCAACCTTACAACGACCAGGGGAGACTCCAAGCTCATCCACACATCCAAGTCAAACCTTGGACAGGACTTCAACCTAGGATTCAACAACACCGGTGGAAACGCAACCATCGAGATAAACATGACATCAACACTTCCAATAGCAAGCCCAGACATAACACTATCACTGGAGACAAGAGAAGCCTTCGGATCCAAGATATCAGTTTCAACCAAAGAAGAATGGGAGAACGGACAGTTCAACTTCACCACCGTAAGGAGGCAGGACGATTCAGGAAACCTGGGGCTAGGACACAACGACACAACACTTGACACCGCTCCATCCGCGTACTGGAGGATGGACCGAGCTATAGACGGAAACGGAGGAACCGTAAAGGACTACTCACAGAACAACAAAGGCGGAACCGCGACAAACGGCGTAGTATCGAACAGGCCAGGAACATTCAGCACCCATGCACTTGACTTTGACGGA
>JAXINT010000148.1:0-1329 GCA_034190605.1 Asbonarchaeaceae archaeon (SeqCode)
CTATTTCCTGTTGGTTGTGCTGTAGCCTTGCCCGTCATCTGCCCGGAAAAGATTGTACCTCCTAGAAAGCCGACACCGATACCCAGGATAAAAACTAGAACTAGTGCATGCTCTACTTTCAGGCTTACCTGTATCTCCTCTGTCATTGTTCTGTCCTCCTAGCTGACTGAAGCGTTACGCCAAGTGCGAGCAGAAGCAGCCCGATGTCGCGTACTATTATATCGATATATCCGGCGCCTGCAAGACCGAGGTTTACAATTATACCAGCCATAGATACTGTTACCAGTCCTGCAGCTAGGGTTGTGTATCTGTCCATAACGAGAGCTACTCCAAACAAAATCTCGAATACTCCGTTTACCTGCATGAAAATTGCGCCCGATATCCCTGTTTGGTTCATCAAGTTGGCGAACACAGGTGCGATGTAGCTAGTCCAGAGTGTAGGATTTACCAGCTGATGAACCCCGGACAACAGTATCATCAATCCTAGTCCTGACCGGAAAATGGTGTAAGAACTTCCCGAATACTGTGCTAGATAGTCCTGAAGCCGCCGGTATAAATCCACTGTATAAGTGATTAGGTGTAGTATTTTTATAAGTTACAACAGGGTTACATTAACCCTGGTTTGCGTCACATAATTCTGGATCTCCGATAGCCGCCAGTGAGGCTGTTACAAGGATTATACTGCCTAGTTTCAAACCGTTGCCGTTGAAAGGTAGCGCAGAAGCTAGACCCAGTAGACCCAGGAAACCGAGAAACCCGGCGCCACATCCCGCGCATCCCCCTGCAACAAATGCGGGTAGCATGCCGCTGGTTTCAACCATGCCTGAAACACCGTTCAGCTTCACGGAAGAATAGAGGTTTACGATAAAAACGCCGGATACAGCAGAATAAACTATCGAGAGACCGATACCGGTTAGACCTGCTGTCGCCAACACGTTCGCGTTCAAGGCCAGTAAAGCGTTGTCAAGATAGAGGATGCTGTCTCCCAGCATCTGTACGGAATAAGCCGGGAAGGAGCTTAAAGTCAGGAGTATGTAGACCGTTGCAGATGATAGTAGAACTCCCAGGACTCTCTTCTTAGATTTAAGGGCAGACTCTAATCCTCCAGCAAGATGAAGTCTATCGAACATAGCCGTATATTAGTATGTTACTTGGTAAAACTTAGATTTAAGATTAATCACAGTTACATCGAGTATAGGAAGGCAAGTTTATTGTAACTAACACACCAAAACCCTATCATGGTAAATGCTGCCAACCTCGCCCTAGTTGTGCTGTCTTCCGTCTTGTTTGGAGTGGCCGTGTATTTCACCTATAGGCTTTCGGAGGAAA
>JAXINT010000153.1:0-1306 GCA_034190605.1 Asbonarchaeaceae archaeon (SeqCode)
GACGACCAGAACTTGAAGGATGTGCTGCTGCAGGGCAACCAGGCTAACCAGACGATTGACTTGAACGACAACAATCTGGACAATGTCGGCAACGTCACTTTGGGTGAGGAGGTTGTCCGTTTCCAGGACCAGTCCACGGGGAACACAGTCCTGGAGCTGGTGAACGATACGCAGGACGTGAATATTCCGGCCGGCGACCTCAACATGGAGCAGTCGAATCCCGTGATGCTGATGAACGATACCGATGGAGGATCCGGGGGATCCGAGATACGTCTCACCGATAAAGCCGGGAGCGGTGTGAAGTACTGGGCGATCAACGGCGACAGAAGCCAGCTCATAATCTCTGATTCCACAGCCAGCGACTCCAACCCTCGCGTGATCTTCAACCAGGGCGATGACATACAGTTCGACGGCGGCCACATAGACATGTGGGGCAACAACATCAGCGACGACCTCGACAACGAACTCCAGATCGGAGACGATGCCAAGGTCTACGGCAACGTAAACATGCAGGGCAACAACATCACCAACATCGGCTCCAGCGACACGGACATGGTGTATGACTCGGGAGACAACCGCTTGGAGCTGCGTTCAAACTCCAACGAGGACATCTGCATAGGTGCGTGCTGATGGCAAACTGGCTTAAACGGTGGACGGGATGTACAGCTTAATGAGGCTGCCAGGATACTCCGGGACAGGTTACGTCACGCTGAAGAATGGAAGTCTGGCGGTCATGACGGAGACAACCGTGTCTACTCCTACTAATATTACGTCGAGTACCTTCAGACCAACTAATTCAAGCACCACGACCTGGAAAAACAAAGATAAGTATAACTGACACCAACGTCGATGCCACGGGCACGTTCAGGTGGTGGCCTGGAACCAGCACCACATCCTTTACATACTATCTCACTATATCCGTCGGGGGCGCTCAGGAAGCCTATAACAAGGGGGTTTACTCCCCTTCCACCACGTCAGCCATAAAGACCTGGACTTTGAATACCACCAACAAGAGCGTTACCAATAACGAGCAGGTAACCTTCAGCATGAAACTGGACAGCCAGACAGGTACCAGCCTCATAGGGGCGGGATACGTGACTGGCAAGGTTAGCGGCTCTACGTCAACCACCACCTACACAACTGACCAGTATATAACCCTTACCTAGGATATTTTACCTGCACCGGAAGGTTTAAGATTATCACCGTTAATGGCTCTCCTGTATGACTGATGTAGTGGTTTTCATAGACGCTCTTTCACCGCGGGAGCTGAACGGTTTCCTGGAGGAGATATACCAGGGCGACATGG
>JAXINT010000068.1:0-1300 GCA_034190605.1 Asbonarchaeaceae archaeon (SeqCode)
ACTTGGGCTTATTTGCCTGCGGATGCGACTGCTCACATGGAGATTCAGAATTATGAGAATATTTCCTTCAGGGAGATAAACTTCAAGTGCAATAATAATGTTGCAGGATTGCAGTTGACTGTTAGTAAGTTGGATGGGAAGCCGGAGAATACCTCAGCGGTTCCTAATAGTCCGTATAGGTATGTGGAGGTTACTCATGAGAATTTGGATGATTGTGATCCTGGTGATATTCAGGTGACTTCTACGCTTCTCAAGGATGAGCTTGCTGAGATGTTGCAGACTTCTGAGAGTGAAGTAGTGGAGGAGTTGGATAAGGTGAGCTTGTACAGGTATGCTGAGGGGTGGGGTGAGGCACCGACGAAGAAGATAAATGAGAGTGGGGGTGAGTTAGATTACTTGTCACAGTTGGATGGTTTTTCGTATCTTGCTATTGCTGTTAAGGAGGTTAAGCAGGATGAAGAGGGTAGGTCTTCCTGTCCGTTTGAGTGCTGCAAAGATATGGACCAGTACAAAGATAAAGAATGTTCTGAAAAAAAAGTTTGTGAGGACAACCAGTGCATACTTGAAGAAGGAGAACGAGGTAATGAGACAAGGCAAGGTAAGGGCGAGAAAGGCCAAGATAATGAAGGAGGTTTTGGGACATTGCAAGAATCATTGATAGCTTTGATGGAGTACACCGCAATGGTGATGTTTGTAACCCTCCTGCTCTATATAGGAGTGTCCTACTACCTTAAGAGAGGTTCTGGCAGAGGTAAATACGGGGTTGGATTTTATGAGGAGGCCTTGCCCACGGAGGAGGAACCCGGAGGTTCAGCAGAGCTAGGAAAGATTTCTGATCATGGAGGCACCGCCTACTTTGACCTGGACCAGCTCAAGAAGCATGTCATGGTTTCTGGAGCTACTGGTTCTGGTAAGACGGTTACTGCTCAGGTAATTGCGGAGGAGGCTTTGGAGCAGGGTAAGAATGTGATTGTTCTAGATCCAACTGCTCAATGGTCCGGTTTCTTGCGGAAGAATGAGACTGACAGCATGCTAGAGAAGTATTCTGAGTTCGGGATGGATGAAGAGGAGGATGCCAGAAGCTACAACGGAAACATAAGGGCGATAAACAGCCCTGAAGAAGATATAGACATCCAAGAAATACTTCAGAGCGAAGAAGACAGTGGAGAGATAGTAGTGTTCTCCCTGCACAAGCTGGAACACAAAGATATTGCTAGATTCCTTAACAGCATGATTGAGCAGGTTTTTGATGCAAATATGGAGGAAAAGGACCATCTAGATACTTTGATAGTGCTTGATG
>JAXINT010000028.1:0-1284 GCA_034190605.1 Asbonarchaeaceae archaeon (SeqCode)
CATGGTCCTTCCCAAGGATAACGCTCGCCCCAAGATCCTCGTAGACATCATCTATATCCCTCCTCTCCTCATAGCCAAGATCCAACATGGCCTCTACAAGCCTCTGGTAGGCTTCCCTATCATCCAGAACTATGTCAATGTCCTTTGTGGTATCCTTCAGACCGCGGGTTATCAGGTTGCCTCCGCCAAGCAGGTATACCTCTGTATCCGTTTCAAGCCTTTCTCCTACCTCTCTCAGGCCCTGTTCGAGCAGGTTCTCGGGATACTTGTCTCTGGGATAAACGTTGTAGTCCCTTGCAAGGGACAGGAATTCCTCCCATGGAAGGAAGAGTTCTTCATTCCTTACCTCGCGTTGATCCAGGAACGCCAAGAGGTCGGCCCACCGTTCCACGCAGTTCCAACGGTTGGCCAGCTTCCAGAGATTATCCGTATCAAGCGACTTCCGGTGTTTCAGGTAGAATATCGTACACATAGCCATCTGCTTCCTGTTCTCGGCCAGTGCAACAGCATGGATAAGTACATCAGCAATACCTATATCCTCCCCTCCTTCGTAGATATAGGTTTTATAAGGAATATAGTCAACTCCGTAGCGCTGGAAGGCTGAGAAAGCTGTCTTATTGCCGCTATATTCCTCTTGATCGGAAGGAATTTTCTTGATAATGCCTTCATCCGCCTCTACTGTATTGGAACTTTCAGGGCGCATGGTTTTGAGGAACTCCCTTACATCCTTATCGCTCAGGACTAGCTTGTCGTGCTTCTTCTCGACAACTCCTGTTTCTCTTAGATTATCAAGCACCGAATAAATCGTGGAGACACGGAAACCCTCTTCTTCCAGCTCGCTTAAGGTTAGAGGTCTGTCAAGAAGAGCAACAAGGATATTTTCTTTCTTCCCTGCAAGAACCTTTTCCAGATCATACTTCTTTGCAATCTCTGCGAACTTTCGTGCCTCATGGCTGTCACTAAATGAGACCTTCTTGCCTTTCTCAACAAGATGCTTCTCTTCCAAGTCGCTCACAAGCTCAGAAACCCAGCTTTGACTCATTTTTAATTCGCTAGCCAGTTCACTGACTCTTGCTGGCCTCTGCTGTAGGCTTCTGAGTATCTTGATACCGCC
Source organism: Asbonarchaeaceae archaeon (SeqCode) (assembly GCA_034190605.1). Taxonomy (GTDB): domain Archaea; phylum Nanohalarchaeota; class Nanosalinia; order Nanosalinales; family Nanoanaerosalinaceae; genus JAXINT01. The sequence continues at coordinate 1,115 of JAXINT010000028.1, forward strand.
TTTTCTCATATTTATTACAATTTAAGCTAAATTACTTATAAATATTTCGGTATATTTGTAATAAATTGAGCAGTCAACAGGGAAAAATAGGTCAAGTTCTACACATAAACTTTACTTTAGGCTCTAAAGTAAAAAATAAGCGTAAAAACCGTTCTTCCCTTTATAAAGGC
>JAXINT010000021.1:0-1283 GCA_034190605.1 Asbonarchaeaceae archaeon (SeqCode)
TCAACAAGACAAACTGGCTTGGTCTCTCCGGGTCCGTTGACCAAACAGTTTATGGTGCTTTTTTCTGAGGCGTTTTCCCAATCTATTTAAACCTTAATGCTGTAATTGTAGGTGTGGTTTAAATGGTAAGATCAGAATTTGAGAATAGGATCAGGAAGGAAGACGAGCTTTTGACGAATGAGCTTATGCCGGAACTGGAGGAAGCGCTGAATGGTTACAAGATAATGGATTTGGAGGATGAGGTTGATAGTTATCTGCAGGGAGATGTGGATTATAATGATTATGAGTTACCTCGATGGAATAATGTTGTAGTAGATCCTTCTTCTGGCTATAAGAACGGTGTGCTTCCTTCAGGTTTCGTAGTTGAGGAGAGTAAGACAAAGGAGGATATAAAGAACGGTGATTACGCCGCAGCCTTTGATCCGTTAGATAAGGTGCTACAGATAAAAGACGAGGATGTAAGAGAGGAGCTTCTTGAGTTTGCGGAAAAATGGGAGTCACGCACCTATATCAAGGAAGTGCCTGTGGATGGAGATGCGGATAATTATGATGTGTCCGAGGTTACTCTTTTGGATTAAGTTGTAAATTTCACCTCTTTCTTTAGGAATTGAATACATAGTAGGAACGATTTATAAATAGGTTGTTGTTTGTTTACATAGCACCGATGAAACCGGAAGTAACTGAACTGTTTGGTCGCATTGCTCCGGGTCCGCTGAAGAAGTTTTCGATTTTTAAATCTAGAGGAATTAGGTGTAACTAGGAGAGAAAATGGAAGTGGATGTCAGAGAGATATCTGTAGGAAAGGCTGAGGAGGTTCACAGGAAGATTCCTGAGTTTGACCCGTCTTATATAGAGGAAAATTTTGAAGACAGAGTTAGAGGTAATGACGAATTGATTCTCGGAGGTTTTATAGATGGAGATATTGCAGGATACCTGATAGCCTATGACAGAGACCATGACGGCTCTTATTACTGCTGGATGGCTGGAACAGAGCCGGAGCACCGTAGAAAGGGCGTGCTTTCGGCGCTCATGGATAGTCTAGAAGACTATGTGTCAGGCCGAGGATATGGAGTACTGAAGGTGAAGACTAGAAATAAACACAGGGGGATGTTACATCTACTTCTCTCTCAGGACTTTAACATCGCTGATATAACTCCTGCGGAAAGTATTGAGGAGACGGAGATACACCTCCGAAAGACTATTTAGGCTTGAGCCGGGATATGTTGATATGGATTTTGAAGACAAGGTAGTTGTAGTAACAGGGGCTGCTTCAGGGATTGGAA
>JAXINT010000170.1:0-1277 GCA_034190605.1 Asbonarchaeaceae archaeon (SeqCode)
TCATCAACCAGTTTCTTTGCTTCCTCGTAATTTCCAGCAGCAAGCTTCTGACTGGCGTTCTTGAGCTTCTGGAACGCCTCCTCTCCCTCATCGAACTGTCCCTTCAGCTTGTCAATTGTCTCCTCAAGCTTCTTAACCCTCTCAGGTTTTTCACAGTCCTCCTCACAGGTCATCCAGTTCTCTCCTGATTCACACTGGTTGTTTCCGCAGACAGGTCCTTCCTCGGTTACATTTTCCTCGGATTTATTCTCCACTATCTTGGGTTCGCCAGATACTGCAAAGTAGGACATTCCAGGGCCTGTGGCCTCGTACTTGACAGTTTCGTTGGATCCGGAGAGCTTGGAAGTATCAAGCTTGTTCCAGCTACCTCCATGGAACCTTTTCAGAGATACCTCATCTTCCTGTAGGTTGTTCTCATCTATCCAGGACCTGTTCACGGAGAACTGGATCTTCGCCTCGTCCACATCAGAGTCGTTCAGGTTTTCAACATCTATATCTACGTATCTGTATATCTTGCCTGAGACCGCCACATCGACATCCGAAGGAGCGCCATCCTGCTTCTTTACAGTAACCTTTACATCGCTTACCTCGTTCTTTACAGAAATGCTTATCTTGTCAACCCCAAGCTTGCCAGGCTCATCTATGCTCATCTCTCTTGTCGTGCCTGAAGAGATGGTTGGGAAGGTATTGACCTCTTCCACCGTTTCAGTAGTGGTTGCTCCACCGCCTCCGCCACCTCCACCGCCCCCTCCACTGCTGCTAGAAGAAGATGTAGAGGAAACGCTTACAGTTAATTGCTTGGAGTCCGCTCCTATATCATCATTAACGGTCAGGTTGACTGTGAAGTCTCCAGTACTATCAAACTTGCGGGTGAAGTTGGCGTTGGTGCTTTCCTCGGAGCCGTCAACCTTCCAGCTGTAGCTGACAGCATTGTCGAACTCGTTCCTTACAGAGGAATTGAAGATTATAGAGTCTCCCTTGTTTATGTCCTGATCCGAGGACGGGCTTATGGATATGTTAGGTACATCGTGTAGGGTCTGAGTTACTTCAGCTGTGTCAGAACCGTTCGGATGGTCCGGACTGGATTCGTTCTTCACGGTAAGCTGGATAGTATTTGAAGCAGGGCTTCCCCTGTCAAATGTAAAGTTCTGTGTCACACCGCTACCGCTCTGAGCTGTCTCGGTGATACTCCAGCTATACTCAGTTGCATTGTCCGAATTAGAGCCGTCAAACTGCCTCTCTACTGAATAACCGTTGTCCTCGTCCAGTGTTATGTC
>JAXINT010000084.1:0-1224 GCA_034190605.1 Asbonarchaeaceae archaeon (SeqCode)
ACGTTGCCTGTGATTGTTCCTCCGTTTTTGATGGTTATGTTTCCTGTCATGTTGATTTTGTATGATTGGTTGTTGGTGGTGTTGATTATGTTTCCTCCGTTTTTGATGTATAGGTTTCCGGTTCCGTTGATGGATGTGTTGGTTTGTACGGGTCTGTATGTGTTTATTGTGCATGTGGTGTCTAGTGTTCCTTTGTCGCATGTGAATTTGTCTGCTTTTTCTGTCCATATGTCGTAGCTGTCTATGGTTGGTGTTTGTGTTGCGTTGGTTGAAGTAAAGTTGAATTGTATGGTTATGTTTCCTCCTCTTTCTGTGAAGTTGGTTCTGTAGTCTTTTGTTCTACTTCCGTCTGGTAGTTTGAGTAGGGCTGTTTCTCCTTTGGTGTTGGTGATGTTTGCCCATATGGTTTGGTTGGCGGAGTTGTTTATGTTTTCTGAGTCGATGGTGATTTCTTCTGCGATTTCGTTGTCTGGGATCTCGAGGTCGCTGTTGGTTTGTGTGCGGTTCCAGTTGCCTTTGAATGTGCCGTTTCTGCCGTGGAAGTATAGTTTTTTGATCTCCGAAGTAGAGAGAGTTCGATTGTAAATACGAACCTCATCTATCCTCCCTGAAGCAAAGGTGCTGCCATCAGTTTGCAGATGTATGCCTGCATTATTATCTGACGGAGCTGAAATAGTTTGTGAACTGATAAAGGAGCCATTAACATAAAATAACGCCTGCGACCCGTTATACACTACCGATAGATGAACCCATTCTTTTTCCTCAACAATATGGCCAGTACTAACCGTGCTCGCACCGTTATAGAATTTAAGTTGGTCATCTCCTCCGCCCAGTGATCCAACCCAAACTTGCCATTCGTCCCCGCCAGCCCTTTTAGACACCATACCCCCTGTATTGCTAGTAAATCTATAGGCCCAGAGAGAAACAGTAAAGTTGCTATTATCAATCTCAAGAGAAGGGTTATAAGGAACAGTGACATTATCGTCACTTCCATCAAAATCGAAGCTGTTTGTTGAGAAAATTCCTTGTTTTCCTCTTTCATCACCGTCAAAGTTCTTGGTGGTGCCGTTGTTATTATTGCCGGAGTAATCTCTGACATCGAAGCTTCCCGCCACTGGATCTGAGCTGGCGTCCATCCTCCAGAAGCCCGTGAGGTTGTCGTCCACCGTTCCGTTCCTATAACCAATACCCAGATCTCCGCTGTTATCGGATCTGTCCGCACTG
>JAXINT010000005.1:0-1213 GCA_034190605.1 Asbonarchaeaceae archaeon (SeqCode)
CTGTAAGAAGCGCCACCGCGGCCACGAGCACCAGCTGCAGGGACTTGTCCATGGAGAAGGATGGTCAATCGATATTATTAATAGTCAAGGTGAAAAGTCGGTCCACTTCTTCTTGTCCAGAGTTTTCCACTCACATTCACCTGAGCCGCCACATTTCTGGAGCTTGGCTATAATTTCGTAACTACTCATGTAGTCCAGAATTGGTTCGTGGGTGAAAGTGTTGGAACATTTCGTCCGGTACGGATTGCTGCCGTATTCAGCCTCGCGCGCACATTCGTACTTGAAATCATTCTTGAAGGTTGGATCAGGATCGACAGCCGCGCTTCCTTCATGGTTTATATCGTTCCATATTCTCAATCCTGCGAGGTTCTCCCCCTCTGTCTCCGCGGTAACCTTTATATCAACCTTATCCTTGTCCCACGGGAATTCCTGGGGTTTAGGAGATATACTCCATTTGACAGGAGTATTCTTGCCCGCCTGGACTCTCCCTGCTTTGAACGTGAACTTCCTTTCCTCCTCTACCTCGGCTCCACCCATGCTGTAGGGGTCTACTATTTTTACAGTGAATGTGGTTTTCCTCTCTTCACCGGTACCGTCTATCTTGTGGACCCCATTCTGGTGTACACCCCATGTGACTCCACGGGCGTGCACAGGCAGGAAGGGTTCATCGTCTCTCCTCTCTATTTTCTCTCCGGTCTCCTCGTTCCTGACCACTATCTTCCGGTCCCCGGAACCCCGTGCGGCAAAGTATCCTGTCACGCTCAAACCCTCCATCTGATAAGTCGCTGATTCCCTGGCAGCTGCCTCGACCAAGGTCTCCTGGTTCCCGGTGTCCCAGAAGTAGATGCTGTTCGTCTCTATCTGGTTCTCCCTTATGTCAGGATTGATGATCTCCGAGTAGACCTCCTTCCCGTTCTCGTTTTTCACCTGAACCTGTAGCTTGTCCTTAGTAGAATCAGGGGTGACTGCCACACCACCATCGGACTGAGGTATGAAGCACTGGGAAGCGCTTCCTGAGCACTGGCGCGTCTCAATCCTTTCAGGTATGAGGTAAAGGTTTAGATCAGCTCCATTGAGCGTATACTTGCCCTCCGTCTGACTCGTCAGAGACACTTTGAACCTGACGTTTCTGGCCTCCCCCACCTTCCAGTTATCGAGGCTTCCTTCAACCATCTCGACGTTAACCAGGTTCTCAGGGTTTTGGCTGTCGGCG
>JAXINT010000082.1:0-1193 GCA_034190605.1 Asbonarchaeaceae archaeon (SeqCode)
AGTACTGCATAAGGCCCTACACCTGCAAACCATACATGTATGATCTCTTTCCCTGCAATCTGGCGTGCTAATCTATCTCTTTCATGCCCGAGCCTGGCTGAGAAGTAGACTTCTGTAGGATCAAGCCTGTACCTACATCCGTGTTCCGTGTGTACTGTCTCTGTACCGTTTCCCAGTATCTTCTGGTAGCCTCCTACCCTGTATTCGCCTGAAAGCTGTTCCTCCTTGTTCAGAACTGTTTTGACATTAGGGTTCTGCTGCTGTACAGCCCTGGCTATTTCCTCGCTGTTTTCAATCTGACCTCCTTCAAGGCTCAGGATGGCTATATCCCCGATAATCTCGTATGAGGAAGGCATGTTGTCGGGTTTTTCCACCTCAGAGTCTTCCTTTTCAGGATAGAAGAAGCTGATTCCTATCCCCTTTTCATCTAACTCTCCCTCAATTTCTTTCTTCTCTCCTGAGGTGAGTTCCAGGTTTGTAAATATGATGCTGCGGTCTTCTTCTACCTCTCTACTCATGAGGTCTTCCCCCGTATCCCGTATCTGTTTTCGGTCCCTGGTGGCGACCGCTATCCTAAGGCTGGTACCTCCTCTTTCCGCGGTTATTTCTGTAGGATTACCTCCATTTTCAGAATGCTTCTCTGTCCTGAAGCCTTGCTCTCTGAACAGATCCTCCACTTCTTCCACATATTTCATGTTTTTTAACCTCATTTAAAGGTTTTTAAACCTTTTTTGCCTGGTTTTAAGCGTTTTCCCTTCTTTTTTGTTGTGGTGGTGCACAACTATCTATTTATATAAAACTACCTAAGTTTCATGTGGAGCCTTGTCAGGCTCTGTAGACGAGGGGGGTGGAAATCATGATCCGATGCGAGGCCTGTGGAACCAGGTTCGAAGGTTCCCAGCCGGTAAGCGTACAGCTTGCCGGAAAGATGCGCGAGCTGTGCTTTGACTGCAGCTCCGTGTTTGACAGCACAGTGGGTAGGGGATCAAGACAACCGGTTCCATCGGCATAGACGGAACATATCCTAGCGCGCGGGGGCTGTTAGGATGAGGTTCCCGTCTTTTTTTCTTTTTTCTCTCTAGCGTTCGTGTTGCGTTGACCATTTCCAGGCGAGTACTACTTCTATTCCTTCGATACAGTCCTCCTGATCCAGTGTACTATATTGATATAAATGTTTGCATTAGTAATGCAAG
>JAXINT010000129.1:0-1192 GCA_034190605.1 Asbonarchaeaceae archaeon (SeqCode)
AACAGCTTGAACTACTCAACTTGATCAAGGTTGACTACCACTACGGCGGGCAGAAAGGCAAAACACGGGAGATACAGCTACGCCGTCTCTGAAAACATTAACCTCCAGAGCATATTTTTTACAGCCTCGTAAGACACGAACCCACCGCTCACTGCATCCGCGGAATGTGAACAATCCGAGGACACTCGATTCGGAGGTCAGTGAGCCCCTACCAGTAGGCGCTGGAGAGCCGTACGTATCCAGTATTCCGTCTCCTCACTTTCAGCATGCTGTAACGCCTTGTTCAGATCCTCAATTATATCCTCTTGCTCGTCGATCATCAGGCTCTCTGTCAGCGATTCTTTGACCTCTTCCCCGGCTTCCTCAGGAGAATAAGGCATGATGGACCATTATAGATCCTATGTTGTTAGGCCTGATGGCTTGGTATAAACCCCATGGAGAAGCATACTGACAGTCTATGGATACCTCATCTGTAATGAGCGCTCCGAGCGAGGGTATCGTCTTGCTGAATCTACCCTCTCTATGCAGCACACCCCTCGTGACAAGTGTTGGGTAGTTGGAGCCGCCGAGATGCTACCTTAATCCTCTTCCTGAAACTGCTGGTCGATCTCCTCGACTTCTTCCTGGAAACCCTTCGAACCAGGAGTCTTCTGTTCCTTCAGTTTCTCCAGCTCGTCTTCGAGTTCTTGGATACGTTGTTCAAGTTCGTCGCGAGTCTTCGAGATCGAGTAAACACCTTACAGCTTTCAAGAAGAAGTTGTCTAGTTTTGTTTATAAGATTATTTAAGTAGTGAATCCGGATTCAAGAAATATGTAGGTTGGTGAAGGAGGATTCGAGGGCGACAGACACAGTTTCGACGAACGACTAGGGTATTCCTGCTTACAGCACTATTTGTAGTGTCCTTGCTGCCGTCGGTGTCAGCGGAACTAACCGTCTACCAGGGAGACTCCATAACCATCGCGGACGCGAATTCGAGTATCAAGTGGGGGCGGGACTACACCTGGAACGTTTCGGGCCTCAACCTCTATCAGGACGCACTCGGCATCAACATGAGTGACTCCATAGACAGGAATATCTCCATCACCTCCAACACACCGGAAACCGTTAACTCCACGCTGTGGCGGTACGATATCTCTCAGCCTTCACTCGGCGACACCCTGATCAAAATCGGGACCTCCGCCGTACCCAACT
>JAXINT010000036.1:0-1187 GCA_034190605.1 Asbonarchaeaceae archaeon (SeqCode)
ATACGCCAAAAACGAGAAAAACGCAGAGAAACAGCCACATTCGCCACAGCACTACCTCTTAATTCCCTTAAGGGAATTAAGATCGAATGAACTCTTCACAAGAGTTCATGACTCCACAACATCTTCACAACCTCTATACCACCACCTTAGACTTTTGTCCCAAAGCCAAAGTTCACCCCAACATATTTAAAGATGTGTTGCCATCAAAGGGTTACAATTGAGGTGTAATGATGGTTTCGAAAGATGAGATAGCTGATGTGGATCAGGCTCTTGAACCGGGTCATGAGGCTGATAGCGCTGAAGAAGGAGTTTTAAACCAATTTGGAGAATACGCTGAAGATATAGGCAGTTCCCTTAAGGATAAATGGGAAGGCTACAGAAGCTATGTGCTGGCAGGAGCTGCAGGTCTTATTCTGAATCTGTCGGTAGGATGTAAGACAGGTAGTTTCAGCGTGGAACTTGAATATGGCAACAGAGATAGATACCGAAGCCGCCACGAAGCCCGTCATCCAAAACATTACTTCGGTGATATGGAGTATCTTGATCAGGACCCCAGATTCAAGAGACTGAAGGAGGAACTTGAGGACAGGGAATAAGGGGAAACAGATTAAAGGTTGTGTCACCAATTATCTTTGGTAAGTCAAAGATATCCTGAGAGTTGATATAAGATGTCTATGCTTGAATCAGCGACCTCGTGGACAAAGCAGTTCTTCATGTCCTTTGGCTGGGCAGGACTATTCCTACTTGCATTTGTAGAGTCCTCGTTCTTCCCAATACCTCCAGATGTTCTTCTTATACCTATGGCGCTGGCTTCTCCACAGTCAGCTCTTATACTGGCAGCAATAACAACTCTTGGATCGGTGCTTGGCGCTGTATTCGGCTATTTCTTGGGTCAGAAAGGAGGAAGACCTGTCCTAGACTGGCTGGTGGAGGACGAGCACGTGGAGATGGTTGAGGCATACTACGAGAGACATGGATCCTGGGCTGTTGGAGTGGCGGGTTTCAGCCCTATACCATACAAGGTCTTCACGGTGGCCTCAGGGATGATGAACATGGATCTGAAAAGCTTTACAGCAGTATCAGTCCTTTCAAGAGGCGCAAGATTCTTTCTTGAGGCGCTGATTATAATGATGTGGAGGGAATCGATAGTAGCTTTCCTCAAGACATACTTCGGATATGTGACGCTC
>JAXINT010000121.1:0-1180 GCA_034190605.1 Asbonarchaeaceae archaeon (SeqCode)
GACAACCTTCGCCTTTCTGCGCAGGCTTAAAGAGGCGCCTGCAGTACCCCTCTCACCCTCTATTTAGGCGCTCCTACTATTTAACTCTATGTGTGTACTAGAAAACAAGTTTACTACAACACAGTAACACAAATCTTTTATAAATGTTATGATTTAGTAGAGGTTACTGTGGAGGTGGTCGAGGTCGCTCGTCTATGGACAAACCAGAAGAGAAACTGGCTGATAACCGAAGGAAGTTGTATCCGGGTTTGAGGAGTAACTGTGCGAACGAGTGAGAACGTGGATAAACAGACTTGGGAGAAATAAGATGTGGGTTGTAAAAATAAAGTTTGACGGAGAAAATGCGTTGAGAGGAAGCAGGGCAAAGAAGCACAATGTATCTGTCACAGGCTACCCTGTTGCATCCTATGAACGGAACAACTCTTTATATGTGAATGCGGCAATTTCTATATTCGGGGAAGAGGAAAATAAGGAACGCTTTGTGGCGGATCTGAGAAATGCGGAAAGAACAATGGGCCTGGAAAACAACGGCGACTTCATGTTACTCCATCATAGGGCGGTTGAAAACTCCAGGAAGCTTTATAATCCGAGATTTGTGTATGTTGAACCTATGATTATAGATGAGGACGCTACCGAGCTGTGGACGGTGGGATGTTGGGAGAGAAGCGATCTTGAGGATTATGTTGAGGCGATGCAGGACAGGTTTGATGCGGACCTTCTGAAGCTGAGGCAGGAGAACACAAAAGGCGTGTCCGTAGCTAGAGTTCAGCCGGACCTCACGGATAGGCAGAGAAAAGCTATGAAAATGGCTGTAAGGCACGGATACTACAGTCAGCCCAGGGCAACAGATCTTAAGGAGCTTGCAGGCATCATGGGGGTGTCCTATTCAACCTTCCAGTCACATCTAAGGAAAGCTGAGGAGAGAACCATCCCGTTCTACTTTGATAGAGAAAGAGCCACAATAAGTTGAGATAAGTGTAGCAACTTCATCGATATATATCGTGTCTAGTTTTATCCTACGGTTTCCCCCATTAAGATAATGTCGGGACTGAGAGATCCGACTCATGTAGAGGGGTAGATATGATAGACAGAAAGAACTTTAGCATACTGAAGATCTTGGAGAAATCAGATAAACCCAGGTACAAGAGCGAGATAAAGAGAAAGATAGAGAACAACCTTG
>JAXINT010000094.1:0-1174 GCA_034190605.1 Asbonarchaeaceae archaeon (SeqCode)
GTATCCTAGTCCTAGGTTGCCTGAGTTGTCTTGTCTATCCGCAGAAGTCATGTTAAATAGTCCTAGGTTGAATTGTGTTTGGTTGTGTATTGTTATTGGTAGTGTTTTTTGGGTTGTGATTGTGAGGTTTTGTATTTCTGGTGTTTTTGTGGGGTGTGTTGATGTGAAGTTGATGTTGATGGTTGTGGTTCCTCCGGTTTTTTGGAAGTTTAGTTTTGTGGCTTGTTTTCCGTTGCCTGAGTTTACTTTGATTATTTTGCTTTCTCCTTTGCTTGTTGTTACCTTGATTTGTGAGATGTTTCCAGAGCTGTCGGTGTTGTTATGGTAGAACTTGATTCTGTGTGGTTTTTCTCCTTGTTTTATGTCAAAACTCCGGTTCCAGGAGCCTTTGAATTTTTGTGTGTTTCTGCCGTGGAAGTAAAGCTGTCTGACCTCTGAGTCAGATAAAGCACTGCTGTAGTATTGAGCTTCATCTATCTTTCCAGGGAAGAAGTTACTGCCGCTTGCACTACCTATATGTAATTTATTTCCACCTGTAAGATCGACAGTCGATTGAATGGCTGTGTCTCTTTGCGTTCCGTTCACCCAGATCTCAACATGGGAGCCGTTATATACTCCTACTATATGAGTCCAGTTTCCGGTACCTATATTAACACCGGAACTCGAAAATACGGGGTTTTTATTTGTGTCTCTGACGAAAAACACTGGTTCGTTGTCGACATTGCTATTCTTTGTACTGTCAACCATCCTTAAACCCCATCCTCCACTACTTCCGTCATCCTTCCATAGGACATGATCGTTGTCAGCTGCACTTGATAACTTAACCCATATGGAAATTGAGAAGGGATTTGACTCATACACTGATTGGTCTCCTACTGATACCTCATCATTGCTACCATCGAGGTCAAAGCTGTTGGTTGAGAATACTCCTTGTGCTCCTCTTTCGTCTCCGTCGAAGTTTCTGGTTGTTCCGTTGTTGTTGTTTCCGCTGTAGTCTGTGACGTTGTAGTATCCGGTTAGTGGGTCGGTTTTGGCGTCCATTCTCCAGTATCCTTCTAGGTTATCTGTTGGTGTGCTGTTTTTGTATCCTAGTCCTAGGTGTCCGCTGTTGTCTTTTCTGTCTGCTGTGGTTTGGTTGTGGGTTCCTTGGTTCCAGTCTTGTTGGGTGTTGATT
>JAXINT010000047.1:0-1165 GCA_034190605.1 Asbonarchaeaceae archaeon (SeqCode)
TCATTTATCTTCTGTGTAGGTGCTTCCTCCCAGCCCTGATCGTACCTGTAAAGTTTTACCTCTTCTATCTCTTCCGAAAGTCTTGATTCACCTGTCTGAAGCAGTCTTGCCAGCTCTTTCTTTAGTAGAGTGGAAGTTACCTGTATATCTTCAGGTGTGCAGTCCTCCAGGTTCTGGTGTGTTACCTCTACATATCTGTATGGACTGTCCGGAGCTGCAGTGATATTCTCTGGCTTCTCCTCCAGCCTGTTAACTGTCAGCTGTAGGCCGGAAACATCGCTGTTGCACTGGAAGTCTATCTTCCTGAATGAGATGTTTCTGTAGTTCTGTATGTTCATTTCTGCGGTTACTCCTGCCGGTAGATAGGCCCAGGTACGGGTCTCGCTCGTTCCTCCCTCGCCCCCTCCTGTAGACACTGCTCCACCTCCGCCTCCACCCCCTCCACCACCGCCCCCGCCACCACCACCGCTTCCTCCACCATTACTGCTGCTCTTGACCACGCTAAATGTCTTGACAGGTGTAGAGTTCCAGTTCCCAGCAGTGTCGTTGTACCAGATCTTCCAGCCAACAGTTGCAGAAGACATGGAGCTGTTATGCCAGATAAATTTAGTCGAGTTCCACTGCCCAGAACTGAAAACACCTATAGGAGAGCTGTAGTTCCCTGTCTTGTTCCTCCACTCCCCGGTCTCATTAGTTGCCAGAATACCGTGGGAGAGTTCAACAGTATCATTTCCCTGTGCGGACAGCTCTATAGACCCTGAAGCCTGGATGCTGGTATCATTCTGCGACTGGTTTCTCCATAGAGGAGGAGTCTCATCCACGGTAAGGGTGAAGTTGCCGGAAGCAAATACGGAATGGCCATCGCTCTGGTTCAACCAGATGTTCCACACCAGATCAACAGGCAAAGTAAAGTTCTTAGAAATGTTATGGATGAAACTTTGGACAGTGTCGTTCATGGCATCCGTAGAGTTGTAGACCTTCCAGGAACCACCAGAAACGGAATCTAGATACAAGCGAGCAGAACCGCAGCTAACGCTGAAACAATGTGGAGTGAAACTAAAGTTTACAGGATCCTGAGACGCAGAACCGTTCTCGGGTGCATGAATAGTTACTGAAGGCTCAGGATGAGAGAAACGATATAACCTGCCCTCCTGACTACCAACAT
>JAXINT010000006.1:0-1155 GCA_034190605.1 Asbonarchaeaceae archaeon (SeqCode)
TCGAAATTTCAGTCCAGCTGATTTAGATCCACTTTTAGAATCCTATCGTCTCCCGGCTTTATCCTTCCTCGACCATCTCTGTTGCTGGTTGTAAGGTAAAGATATTCCCTCTTTGGGCCCAGTTCAACTGCCCGCAACCTCCCGAACTCGCGCTTGAAGTGGGCTCTGAGTCTCTCGACGCTTTGATTTTCGAGTTCGGCCTCGTAAAGTGCAGAACCTCTTAGCCCCGCAAAGAATATACTGCCTTTGTGGTAGGCTGCCCCCGCAGGCGCCCAGGTAGTTTCCTTGGCATATATTTCTGGCTTTATCATATCTTCCCGTGACTGATCTGCCTCGATAACCGGCCAGCCGTAGTTACCGCCTTTGACGATACGGTTGAGTTCATCATGCCTATCGTCTCCGTGCTCGGTGGCCCAGAGCCGGTCTCCGATCCAAGCAAGTCCCTGCGGGTTGCGATGACCGTAGCTGTAAACAGGATTGTTGAACGGGTTACTATCCGGTACTGTTCCATCAGCGTTTAGACGGAGAATCTTACCGTTCATCAGGCTTGTGTTTTGTGCTTTTGGCGCCTCGGTTGCATCACCCACTGTTATGTAGAGCTTTCTATCGGGTCCGAACTCTATTCGGCCGCCGTCATGGTAGATAGCGCCCGGGAGACCCGATATCACAGTGTTCGGGTTCTGGAGTTCTCCGTCTTCCAGTTTGTAACGTATGACCCTATTGGTTAGCCGGTCACCTGTCTTTCGCGTATGATACAAATATAGCCATCTAGTCTTCGAGAAGTTTGGATGAAGCTCTATTCCCAGTAAACCGCTTTCACCTGTCTCCCTGACTCCGGGAATGCTGTAGGTTCTGTTCTGCTGCCCTATTCGTCTGAGCGTGCCACCGCGTTCAGTCACCAAGAGATCTCCCGACGGCAGGAACTCGATACCCCATGGAACCTCCAGACCCGTTGCCACTATCTTCACTTCTACGGAATTCTGAGAGGCTCCGTTCAGGTCCGAGTCAGGCGACTGGAAGTACAGTCTCTTCAGGTCATCCTGGAGGAAAATGCCGGCAACTAGGAGCAAACCAAATCCTACTACTATCGAAACTGCAGAAGCTTTCCTTAAATCCATAATTGGATATCCACTTGCTGAAAGTTAATTTTTAGGG
>JAXINT010000091.1:0-1146 GCA_034190605.1 Asbonarchaeaceae archaeon (SeqCode)
CCGACATGGACATGGAAGCCGACACGATCGCCGGCAACGATGTCTCCGGCAAGGCCAAGATCACGCTCGACACCGGGCAGTAAGCCCCGGTTACATCCATTTCCTCTTTTCCTTTCTCTACGGGAAACACCGTCTAGAACACTGCTATACGTTGCAGATGTCTTTAAACCGGCTCGACATGTCAGGAAAGCTATCGAACCTGGAGAACTTGAGCAAAAGCTGCCCCACAGAGTTCTCGAAGATGTTAGAGAGGCAGAACTGGAGACCGATCAGGAAGAATCGGGGGTAATAATCAAGGCCAGCCTGTCCAGGGACGGGGAAGATGAGCAGAAAGCCTTCGTTACAGGTATAGGCCCGGCCCTAACTGCCTGATACCGGAGTATCTCCCAGCCAGATCTTACTGTTCCGGGTGTATAATCCTTGCGAGTGCGTCCACTGTATCGGAGTCAGAGTTGAGAGTCCAGTAGGCTTTCCCAGATGCAACGTCGGCCTTCTCCACTATCCCGTATCCGACAAATGCATCCCACCGCCTGTAGAGCGCGTCTCGGGAGACCCCGGCAGCCTCGGCTAGCTGGCTCTTGTTGAAGGGTACAGTGGGGTTGTCCAGTAGGGCGTTTACTACCTGAACTGTCACGCCGTCTACTATCTTATCCGGGGTCTTCTCTCTTTCTGCTGTAGCAGGCATGTGCAAAGTATACCGGAACAGATTTTTAAAGGTTGTATCAACCTACACTAATGTGGGCGAGGAAAGACACGATGAGCGAGGGTTACAGCCAGCATCAGGTGGACGCCCTTGCCAAGCTCTGGCGCCGCGGCCTTTTCGGCGGCAAGTACCAGCCTATTGAGCAGGTTCTCAGCGCTACACCTCGAGAACATCATGACAAGGCAAAAGAGGCTCTAGACGAACTGCACAAAGACGGAATGATAGTTTACCACAAGAACAGAAAATGCGTCTCCATTAATACTCGATACAAGGAAAAAGTCCGGGAAATACTTAGGGGAGAAATACCTGGCTACATACTTGATCTCCATTGACTGTTATCGCCGTTAACTTTTTCTTCCGGACCGACTAAAGTCTAACCGGTGACACCACAATGGTTGAAGACATCACGCTGGAACAGCTGGAACGCAAAATGGAGGAGAAAG
>JAXINT010000085.1:0-1135 GCA_034190605.1 Asbonarchaeaceae archaeon (SeqCode)
GCTGCTTCATCATGCAGAATCGGCCTCCACCGGTTCCCAGGAAGGTCAGCTTCATAAAGAAGTAATTGTGGAGGGAGGATTAAATAATTCAAGACCTGGATAAGGTATTGTCGGGAAGTGAAGTTTCCAGGGCGTCTGCAGGCAAACACTTTTAGTACATCTATTCTAATTAGAGAGCAAAAGGTTAGGGAGATCAAGATGACAGGAGATGAATGGCACGCAAGGGACTCCAAGGATATATACGAAGAGCTGGACAGCTCTGAGAAAGGGCTGTCAGAAGAAGAGGCGCAGGAAAGGCTGGAGAAATACGGAAAGAACGAGATCAGAAAAGGAGAAGAGGTAAATCCTCTTAAGATATTTCTATCACAGTTCAACGACTTCCTGGTGTATCTGCTGATAATTGCAGCGCTTATCTCTCTCGGAGTAGGGTTGTTTCCCGGACATGAGCCGGAATACGTGGATGCGGCTCTTATCTTCCTGATACTGCTGGGAAACGGTATCTTCGGGTTTATCCAGGACTACAAAGCCGAGAAATCCATAGAAGCACTGAAGGACATGTCCAGCCCAGATGCTACAGTTCTCAGGGATGGGAAGAAGAAAGTTATAGACTCCAAAAACGTTGTTCCTGGAGACATAGTATTTCTGGAGCAGGGAGATGCAATACCTGCCGATGCAAGGCTGTTAGAGGTCTCAAGCCTTGAGACAGATGAGTCAGCGCTTACAGGAGAGAGCGCCCAGGTATCCAAGGATGCTGGAAAGCTGGAAGAGGACACACCCCTTGCCGAGAGGAAGAACATGGTCTACATGAACACAAACGCTGTAAAGGGTAGAGGAAAGGCAGTAGTTGTAGGTACAGGGATGGAGACCGAGGTCGGAGATATCGCAGAACAGCTTTCGGAAGCAGAGAAGGAAAAGACACCGTTCCAGAAGGAGGTAGACAGCCTTGGAAAGCGGATCGGATACGGCATTATAGCAATAATCATACTTGTAGGGCTGTTCGAGTTCTTCCTGACATCTGCGGGATGGCTGTCGGTTTTACTGGTGGCTATAACCCTTGCGGTAGCGGCTGTTCCTGAAGGGCTTCCAGCAGTTGTCACACTTACACTTGCACTAGGCTCCAAGAAGATGGTGGAGA
>JAXINT010000128.1:0-1126 GCA_034190605.1 Asbonarchaeaceae archaeon (SeqCode)
CGTCTCGCTGATAGCACCGGATAAAGAAATGGATGCAGGGAGCGAGGTCAAGTAGGCTCTAAAGCCACTCTTCCTCGAAGTTCTTGGAAGCCCTCTCAGCAACTGGCTCAAGAGAGCTAGCCACACCCTCCATGGACGTCGAAGCCCCGGAAACGTCTCCTTCTCCGTACCTCTCGCTAACCAGATTTACAACTGTATCTAGATCGGCTACCGGATAGGCTTCCCCGTTCTCTACAAGTACAGCCTGATCAGAGTCGTAGTCAGCGGCCACTAAGACCTCATTCCGCCCATCTCGGGCGACCATTACTTCGTCAGCGTTGAAAACAGGCCTCACTTCCCCCTTGAGGTCGGCGCCTCCAGGACTCGCTTTAAAATACTTCTGTGCGTTCGTGCTCATGTCGATCAGCTCGAATGTTTACTGTATAGTAGTTACATATTATAAAAGTTTTGGTGGTTGCCAGTTGTTTGAAATTTATAGACTTTGTAAAGGGAAAATCGTTTCTTCACTCAATCCTCCCGGCTGAGTGCTCTACCTATATCCTTAGCGAATTCTACTGTTTCTTCCAGGAAGTACATTCCTTCACGAGCCACGCTTGATAAGGCATCGTATGTGTCTTCTTTCCTGTATTTCCATCTTAACCACCTGGCACTCTGGTTTGGATCTAGAAATGCTTCTACTCTCTCTTCCCGTCGTTGATATTCCTTTCTTGTGATGGGATCTTTGTCAAGTAAAGGAGAGTAGTATCTTGATCCCGGTTCTGGTGTTCTCCATTCCAAAGGTTCATCCTGTTCTTCCTCTATACGTCTTTCAATATCGGAAGGACACATTTCATGTACCTCTCCAGGTGTAATTCCTGCGGCTTCTGCAATCTCCCCTCTAATGTGCTCGAAAAACTCATCATCCGACATCTCAGTAAAATCTTTTCCCGAGCCTGCTTCAGAGGACTCCATATGGTGTTTATTGGTGATTGTGGAGTTAAAATTATTACGGTGTGATAGAAGCTTCAACCAGCGGGGCAAGCTTAGGAGGCGCCGGAAAGTGGAGAGGGCCTGTTCAATCAACCGGCACACTAGTTATACCAGATCTCGTTTAAAGGGTCCTCAGAGCTCTTCAAGTCGTTCCAGA
>JAXINT010000143.1:0-1126 GCA_034190605.1 Asbonarchaeaceae archaeon (SeqCode)
GGCTCAAAACCAAGCTTCTTGATCTTACTGATATCTGCTTCCAGCCTGGATATATCTCCTTCCCAGCTCTCCTCGGTGTACTCGATCTCTGCGTCAAGACCTGTAAGATCTATTATGAGCTCTGCCAACTCCCCTATGCTTATAACGTTCTCCCCGGAGACATTGTACTCCTCCCCTGGCTCCCCATTCTCCGCCACTGTAAGAAACGCTTCCACTGTATCGTCTATGTAGCAGTAGTCCCTGACCTGCCTGCCCGTTCCCAGTACCTCAAGAACGCTGTTGTCCTTCTGAAGCTTCTTCAGAAAGTCGTACATTACATATCTTAGCTGCCTGGGGCCATAGGTGTTGAATATCCTTATAGAACTCGTGTCCAGCCCTCTCTCGGAGTTGAAGGCTCTCATGTATTTCTCTCCTGCAAGCTTGTGGATTCCGTAGGGAGATACAGGGTTCTTTGGATGTTCCTCGTCTATAGGAGGATTTTCTGGAGGTCCGTAGACTGCTGCCGATGATGCGAAAACTACCTTGGGATCAATGTCGAGCTCGTCAACAGCTCTCAGGAGATTTAATGTCCCAATAGCGTTTATCTCTGCGTTCTCCACGGGGTTGTCCCAGCCGATGTTGTTGGACCTGGTCCTTGCATCTGCTGCGAAGTGGAATACCACCTCAGAATCCTTCATTACAGGCTTAAGATCGTCTTTATTCCTCACATCCACCTTCTCAAAATCTGCCTTGGGATTGACCAGTTCCTTGCTCCCTGCCGACAGGTTGTCTACAACTGTTACATCGTTCTCTTCCACAAGCGCATCCACCACATGCGAACCGATAAAACCTGCACCTCCTGTAACCACCACTTCTCTGTCTTTCAGAACCATGCAGGAAGTTAGGTCTGTAATGGTTAAAAGCTTTTTGTCTGGAAGAAATGTCGCAAATCAACCGGATTTGACCATCGCCGTCTCTTTCCCTGGACCCGGCTCCTGCAGGATGAATCAAAAAAACCTCCAACACCTTGTTTTTATATCTGGATGTCGGGGAGTGCTACACGACAAGAGTTCCATCATTCTCCCATTGATACGCGTGCGCCTGCGCCCGAACCTATGTATAATATATGTGTATTGCTGTCATTCTC
>JAXINT010000139.1:0-1119 GCA_034190605.1 Asbonarchaeaceae archaeon (SeqCode)
AGCAGAGCGAAAATCAAAGATTTTCTTAGTCATGAAATCGGAGATTTCATTCGATCTTAACTCTCGTAGAGAGTTAAGAGGTCCTCGTTCTCCTAACGGAGAACTTGAGGATTTGAAGCCCTGAGGCTCTCTGCGAGAGCTGAACTCGTGGAAACAGGCTCCACTCGACGTGAACTCCTAAGGAGGTTCACGAGTGGGAAAATCCTGTTTAAAATCGCCCAGGGCAGGATTTGAAGCCCTGAGCTTCTCTTTGAGAAGCGAAGTGGGAAAATCCTGTTTAAAATCGCCCAGGGCAGGATTTGAACCTGCGAGGGCTTTCGCCCAACGGATACCTCGCAAATTGAGATCATTGGTCTATTGGAAAGACCTCAGCGTATCCTATAGGACTGTAATCGGTTCGCTACGCGAACCGGTTGTTGCGCTGCCGTAGCGTAACACGGCCTCGAGTCCGCCGCGTTGAGCCAGACTCCGCCACCTGGGCATACCTCTTGAATAGTTCTTTTTTGCGAATCTTTTTAACCCATCCCCCATAATTTCTTTTCATGGAACTGATTTTAACACCTTCGGCGGAGCATCTGGAGCTGGACGGCAGGACTTTTCAGCCTCATCCGAAGAGCGGGGCAAGAGAATTCCCTGACGGCGAGGTCTATGTCCATATTCCGGGCGCTGAAGACATCGATGAAGCGCTTGTCGTCCACTCGGGAATGCCGGAGCCTAACAGAGGCCTTGAATGCCTCCGAGGAACGCTTGAACTGCTGAAAGAGAAAGATGTGGGCACGAACCTTTTTCTGACCTATTTCCCTTATGGAATGCAGGATTCGGAGTTCTTTGAGGGAGATTTGAACAAGGCTAGGGCGCTTTTAAAGGAATTCAGAGATTTCTACCAGGTCAATAAGATCTACAGCATGGATGTCCATTTCTCGAACCGGGAATGGTTCCAGAGAAAGTACAGTACCTTCCTTGAGAATCTGCACATGTTTCCAAGAATCCGGAGAAAGATAAAAATGGAGGACTATCTTGTTGTTGTACCTGATAGCGGTGCCGTGGACCGATTTGGTATAGATAGGGGTTTTGAGAAGGAGCGCAGATCATCATTTGAGGTAGAGATACGCGGAGAGG
>JAXINT010000125.1:0-1112 GCA_034190605.1 Asbonarchaeaceae archaeon (SeqCode)
ACGAATCTGGCCCGGGAAGTCAGAAATAACCTGACTAACCATCAACATTCCCACGCCCCACTTCCGGAACTCTCTGGCCCCTCTCTCCAACTGATTTATCCCTTTCTCAGTCCCTCCAAACTTCTCCAGGAGTCTATGGACTTCATCAAGCACTATAACAGCATCCACATGTTCCCTCTCCTCCAAATTAGCATCAAACACCTGCTCAACCATGCTATTAAGAAAACTAGCAATACCCTTATGCTCCAGCTTATGCAAGGAAAACACCACTATCTCACCATTAGCCCCATCATTCTGCAACAGGTGCTGTATATCAATATCCTCCTCCGGACTGTCTATCGCCCTTATATTTCCGTTGTAGCTTCTGGCATCCTCCTCTTCATCCATGCCAAACTCAGAATACTTCCTCAACATACTCTCGCTCTCGTTCTCCCTTAAGAAACCAGACCATTGAGCAGTAGGATCCAAAACAACCACATTCTTACCCTGCTCCAAAGCCTCCTCCGCCACCACCTGAGCAGTAACCGTCTTACCAGAACCAGTAGCCCCAGAAACCATCACATGCTTCATCAACTGATCCAAGTCAAAATAAGCAGTACCCCCACGGTCCGAAACACTTCCTAACATAGCAGAACCACCAGGCTCCTCCTCCGTAGGCAAAGCCTCCTCATACAAACCAACCTCATAGCCACCACCAGAACCTCTCCGAAGATAGTACGAGACACCCATGTAGAGTAAGAGAGTCACAAACATCAGCATGGCAGTGTACTCCATCAAAGCTATCAAAGACTCCTGCAAGGTTCCAAAACCACCTCCCTGCTCCTCACCCCCGCCCTCCTCAGTTCTATTACCCTGACCACCCCCTTTAAGCACGCACTGATTATCCTGACAGGTCCTATTCCCGGAGCACTGCTTGTCCCTGTACTCAGTCATGTCCTTACAGCACTCGAATGGACAGGCGGTTTTCTCCTCTTCCCGCTGCTTAACCTCCTTCACAGCAATAGCAAGATACGAAAAACCATCCAACTGTGACAAGTAATCTATCTCACCCCCACTCTCATTTATCTTCTGTGTAGGTGCTTCCTCCCAGCCCTGATCGTACCTGTAAAGTT
>JAXINT010000144.1:0-1110 GCA_034190605.1 Asbonarchaeaceae archaeon (SeqCode)
GTTCTCCTGCTCCGGGTCCTTGTCCTTCTTTGTGTCCTAGTCCGGTTGCGTTGATGAGTCCTCCGTTTTTGATTGTGAGGTTGGTTGTGGTGATGTTGGTGTTGGCTTTGATTTTGCCGTTTTGGTGTATGGTGAGTGTGGTGGTGTTGATTTTGATGTTGTCTAGGTTTGAGTTGGTGTGTATGGTGCCGTTGTTTGTTAGTTTTTGTGTGGCTGTGATTCTGGATGAGGTGGTGTGTTTGTTGCTTTTGTCTCCAGTTGTTATGTTGGCTTGTTTGTGGATTGTGATGTTTGTGAAGTCTATGGTTATGTTTTGTCCTGTTTGTAGTGTTCCGTTGGGTTTTAGTTGTAGTGTTCCTGTTCCGTTGATTTTTTTGGTGAAGTGTTGTTGGGTTATGTTGCATGTGGTGTTGGTGGTTCCTTGGTCGCATAGTAGGTTGTAGGGGTATATGGTTCCTGCTTGTCCGGATCTTGCTCCTTCTCCACCGTTATCGCCTGATTTTGTGCTTATTATCCCTTGGAAGGTTTCTGTGTTGCTGTGTATTGCGATTCTGCCTCCTGCTCCGCCTCCTCCTTCTCCGTCGGTGTTTCCTCCTTTTATGCCGTTTCCTCCTGTGGATGTGATTTTGCCTTGGCCTTTGATTGTGTTTGTGGTGATGTAGATGGTTCCTCCGCTTCCTCCTCCTGGTCCGTTGCTTGAGCTTTGGTCTTGTCCGTTTTGTGCGTTGGTGGTTATGGTTCCGTTGATTGTGGTGGTGTGTGTTGTGTTGATTTTGATTCGTCCTCCTCCGTCTCCTCCGTTTCCTTGTCCTCCGTTGCTGGCGTCTCCTCCTCCTGATCCGTATGTTGTTGGTGTTTTGAGTTTGCCGTATTTTTTGCCTGGTTTGGCGTCTTGTTCTGCGGTTCCTCCGTTTCCTCCGTGTGCTGCTCCTGCTCCGGGTGCTCCGGCTCCTCCGTGTTCTCCTGCTCCGGGTCCTTGTCCTTCTTTGTGTCCTAGTCCGGTTGCGTTGATTAGTCCTCCGTTTTTGATTGTGAGGTTGGATGCTGTGATGTTTACGTTGCCTGTGATTGTTCCTCCGTTTTTGATGGTTATGTTTCCTGTCATGTTGA
>JAXINT010000174.1:0-1103 GCA_034190605.1 Asbonarchaeaceae archaeon (SeqCode)
GAGTCGGGTAGTTTTGTTAATAAGACGGGGGTTTACAGGTCTCCTCAGAGGTTTTTCAAGGAGAATAGCTGGGAGTGGAGTAACTTCACCTGGAACAACGACTCTGTAACAGGTACTATAGGCTGGAAGGTGTGGTACAACGATACTCTAGGCCACTGGAACTCTACCGATATCAGTAGTTTTTTGGTCGACGGCGATAGTCCTGATATCACTGTTTTCAGCCCTTCAAACAGCACTACCGGTGATAGTACTCCGGATCTGAGGGTTTCTGCGGATGAGACTGTTCATACTTGGAAGTATAATGTGGACAGTAGTTCGAATACCACTTTCCAGCCTAATATAACTTTGTCTGCATTGTCTGATGGCAGGCATAATGTTACTGTTTGGGCTAATGATAGTGTTGGTAATTATAACAGGAGTGTGGTCTGGTTCAGGGTTGATACTACTCCTCCTAGGTGGAGGAACCAGATGCAGAACCTGAGTTCCATACAGCCTGGAAAGACTATCGGCCTTTCCGCCCAGGGCCTTGATACAGTAAACCTTTCTCATGCTGTGCTTTCTACGAATGAGTCGGGTAGTTTTGTTAATAAGACGGGGGTTTACAGGTCTCCTCAGAGGTTTTACAAGGAGAACAGCTGGGAGTGGAGTAACTTCACCTGGAACAACGACTCCGTCAGGGGTAAGGTAGGCTGGAAGATCTGGTACAACGATACTGCTGGTAACTGGAATGTCACTAATGTAAGTAGCTTCGGTGTTACTGCGGCAAAGTCGGAGTATGTCAGGACGTTTAGGGACAACGGCAGGCCCAGGAGCTTCCTTGCAAAAGGTAGGAACGTTACGATTGAGACGGATGGAAAGTTCTCCACGGCTCCCAAGGTGAGTGTAACAGACTCTAACGGTACAACGAGAGTGGATAGCCAGGAAATGGTCAATGCATCTGGAAAGTACAGGTTCAACTACACCTTGAACGGAAGCTTTGGCTGGTACGATGTAAAGATAGGGCAGACAAACTGGGACAAGGCATTCTATCAGGGCAGGGTCTGGCAGGGTAACTTCACCGATTCAAGCGGTAACAGCTATACCTTTAGGAGACGTCTGAATGT
>JAXINT010000003.1:0-1077 GCA_034190605.1 Asbonarchaeaceae archaeon (SeqCode)
CCCAAAAGGACAAGCAATACAAAAAATATGGAAAAACAACGGAAGCACAGTCTGTGGTAGTGCAGGAGGTAGAGAACCCTCAGGGACGTGGTGTGGGTGTGCTGAAAGAAATAATCGTATAGCAATCTGGCAGTGTAAAGGAGAAAACCCAGGAAGGAATTGTCCTTCAGGATATCAGATGAGGACAGTAAATGATGGAACTTGTGGAGAATCTGGTAATACCAAAGAAGTTATCTGCGTCAAGAAATAGAACTTCAGGTATATAAACGCTCTCCTCAGAACCGGAGGTCACTATTCTTCCTCAACCTCTTCAGCTTCGAAATCGTCTATTGAGAACTCAAAGTCATCGGCGCTTTCGATCTCTCCGCGGTTCTTCAGGTATTCCTGCGCCAGGAGGTTGTACACTAATGCTAGAGATCTCGCTCCCTTATTGTTTGCAGGTATTACCAGGTCTATGTCCTCTATGCTGTTTACTGTATCGCATATAGCTACTACCGGTATTCTGGCGTCAGCAGCTTCATCTATAGCTTGTCTGTCCTCTATAGGATCTGTAACAACCACAACATCAGGTTCTACAAAAGTCTCCCGGTTAGGGTTCGTAAGGGTGCCGGGCATGAACCTTCCAAATATTTTCTGGGCGCCAGTAGCCTCTGCAAACTTCACAACCGGTTTCTGGCCTATCTTCTTACGAGAAACCACGAGAATGTCTTCAGGATCATAGTTGGACAGGAACTTTCCAGCTGTCTCTATCCTCTCATCAGTCTTCTCAAGATCAATTATAGCCAGCTTGTTATTCTTGACCTTGAAGATGAAGGGCTCCATGTCCTCTACTTTTCTTCTCATGCCCACATTTACGCCAGCTGAAAGGTATTCGTCTCTGTCCATCAACATTTTTGAAACCTCCTATCACCGTGAATTCTCATTCAACACAAATCTTAACACAAATATTTAAATACACCTGCCATGATTGGTGGTGCAAGCTTCCTCCCTAGACCGGTTTAAGATAGAGTTTCTCTCAATATACTGAAGTCAGGATCACACCTAAAAAGTTTTCTGAAAAACTTCTAGAGAGATAGG
>JAXINT010000025.1:0-1057 GCA_034190605.1 Asbonarchaeaceae archaeon (SeqCode)
TCGGAGTTTGACGGTGCGTTGTTGTTGGTTTTGGATATGTTTTGTTGTGTGATGTTTTCAAGTGTGAGGTAGGGTTTTTCTTCGGAGGTGATTCCGAGTTCGTATCCGTTTACTTTGGTGCTGTCTCCGGCTTGGTGTCTGGATAGGATTTGGTAGTTTGTGGTTCGGTGGAGGTTGGATTGGTTGTATTTTTCTGTGTTTATCCAGGTGGAGAAGGTGGCGTTTGTGAGGTCGAAGTCGGTGTTGGATGGTATTTCTATGGTGTCGTTTCCGTCGAATTTGTAGCTGTTGGTGGAGAATATTCCAGTGACTCCTCTTGTGGTTCCGTTGATTTTGCCGTTGTTTTGGTTTCCGCTGTAGTCTTTGGCGTTTCCGGTGGTTTTGTCGAATCGCCAGAATCCTATTAGACTGTCACTTGCGGTTCCATTCAGGTACCCTATCCCGAGGTTGCCGCTGTTATTAGCCCTATCCGCAGAAGTCATGTTAAAGTTCCCCTGATTGAATCCTGACTGGTTTTCTACGGTGAACTGAGTGGCTGCAGAGGCAAAAGTAGGTGTCAGGGTTAAGATCGTCAGCAGTAGTAGTGCGGATGCTAGAACTTTAGGGGTAGTAGAGACTGGTGGATTGGAACTATCTAGATTGGAACTGTCTAAAAAGTTGTTATAGACCTTCCCACAGACCTTCTCAATCATGACTCCTAATCAGCCCCATTACTTCATGAATTGGTGAAGGATATAATAAAAAGGTTAGGAGGGGCTGTTTCAGATTCACTAGAATAAACGCCATCCACAAATCTATCCTTCCTTTTTCAGCTGCTCAAGCATCCTGATAGTTATGATCGAATTGAGGATGTTGACGCTGATAAGGATTATTATCAGGATTCCCAGGAAGATGTTCTGGGTTTCGCCAAAGCCCGTGCCTGAAAGTATGAAGAAAGTCAGAACTGTCAGGATTGCTATGGCAACCGCGAGGTATCCCTCAAGTATCTTGCTTCCTAGCTTCATGGATTAGCCTCTACAGGTTTGTTTGGGTGTGCTGGTATTTAAATCCATGGTTG
>JAXINT010000002.1:0-410 GCA_034190605.1 Asbonarchaeaceae archaeon (SeqCode)
CCGCACATTCTTTGGTCTAACAGAAGACGGAAACATAGAAGTCTACAACGCCGGAAACGAGGATATAGACCGGGCTTTTTAACTTCTTAGCTCACGAGCATGCTATTGGCTCGTTTTCCAAGTTCAGGCTTTGTTTGTCCATAGGCACATCTCCCCGAGTGTTGGACTGTTCTACATTGTTCCGGTAAAGGTACAGTTTGACATCACAGTTATGGCTGCTCGCATCATCAGGATTCGGAAAACCAACAGAAATCCGGAACAGGCTATCCTGGTAATTGTCCGCATCCTGGAAAGGACCGACCGGTGTAGGAGCTGAACTCCTGTTATTCACGTCATCCAGTACGAGAGTGAAGCTGCCGCGTATCTCGCTGGGGTTCCTGACATCTGCGTGGATTAAGCCGCGCCCACCC
>JAXINT010000002.1:420-1049 GCA_034190605.1 Asbonarchaeaceae archaeon (SeqCode)
CCGCCTTCTCAACTTCTGTACTTTGTATATAAGCGTCCGGAACGTAATTCCCTCCACACTTATCCACGAGATTAGAGATATCAACCTGTCTAACCTCACTCCAGCTTCCACTTGACTCCTCTACCAGAATACTGATTTCCCGTGTTTGACTCAGACTGTCGCAGGACCACTGGGTCGCAGGTCCGGTCCTCATGCTGACTGTCTCCGCGTCATCAGATCCAATGCGTGCAATCTGTGTCTTCCAATGATCGTTTATCTGGGAATCTGAAAGACTGTCAATATTTGTAGGCGCTCCCGGCTGCCTTGGTACCCTTATGGCGAAACCTTCTTCGCCTAGACGCCGGTTTTCCACGCTTATATCGAAGAGTAATGTATCCCCTTCTCTCTCCGCATCTATGCTCTGAACCTGTGGCGGTTCACTGGAAATCCTCTCACATTCCTCACCTTGGTTAGTACCGAGCTTCGTGATCTCTATAAACGAGTAGTAACTTCCGGGTCCGCTGTTACCCCCTCCAGCTTCTCCTTCCTGATACGGACCTCCTTTGTTGACCTGTATGTCGCCTTCATCTCCCTGACAGAGCTTCACCATTATACCTTGGTTACTACCATAAACACGTTGCACAGGCGGA
>JAXINT010000164.1:0-1041 GCA_034190605.1 Asbonarchaeaceae archaeon (SeqCode)
GTGAATGCGGGCAACATCACTGTGAACTATTCAGTTCACGATGTGGCAGGCAACGTAAACTCCACGCAGTTCAACTTCACACTACCCGATGCGACACCACCGGAATACCAGGCAGTTATTAATAATCCAGCCGGAGCTAGAGGTCTAGATCCTGATACAAGGGTTGATATAACTGCAAATATAAGCGAGTTTTCGAACATCTCAACTGCGTTGCTGAAATGGAAGAGATACAACGACAGCAACATAGGAACCAAGGACTTCAATTCTAAAAGAATGGATAGGCAGGGAGACAAGGACTTTACTCATACCTACAAGTCCAACTTCACACCCACGGAAGCAGGAAACTACACATACTACATCTTCGCCAACGACACCTTAGGCCAAGCCAAGAACAGCACGAGAACCAACCTAACCGTGGAATTTGACCGCAACTGGACCCTAACAATCAACCTAACTGACCAGACAGATACCTTTGACCGGAATGTAAGCATTGGAAACCTAACCATAAACAACACCGCAGACTTCAACAGAAACTTCAAATTCGATGCAGGAACCTTTAACACCAGGATATGGATCAACAGCAGCCAGACTCCTACAAGCTTTGAAATAGAAAAGGGTTCGACAGCAACGTTCAAGGTTAACGCTACCACAAGAAGCGAAGGAAACAGTGAAGGAACGGACAACATGACTCTAACGATAGAAAACCAGAGCAGCAATCCGACCTCAAGGGACCGGTATTTCCTGCTTACCACGAGTGCTGGTGGTCCGTTCCTGGACATCTCTTGGGATAAGTTCAACAGTTCTATAAGGCAGGGTCAGGAGATGAATATCTCTGCTAAAGTTACTAACAGAGGTAATGAGACTGCTATAAATACTTCTTTGGAGTTTAAGCTGCCTAATGGGTGGGACATTGTCAAGGGAAGTCAGAAATCAAGCTCTGAGGATGTTGCAGTAGGTACCTCTCTGACTCATGAGGCACGTGTTAAGGTTACTACACATGCAAGTACCGGTAATGTGGATATGAAGGCAATAGCTCTTTCC
>JAXINT010000022.1:0-1040 GCA_034190605.1 Asbonarchaeaceae archaeon (SeqCode)
TAGACAATCTTGTAGCCAAGTGATAAGAAAAACAGTTTAATAATAGTGAGAGCGATATATTCTTTATGAAGCGTTTCGTGAGAACAAGTGTAACAGGTACCGGTCAGGAAGATGATTCCAGGAGACCGGATCTGGGCGGACTGGAGGATGATGAAAACGTTCACTATTCAATGTATGACGAGGAGCCGGACGACTCGGTCTGTATGGCTCGTGTAACCGCTCCCGCAGAAAAGATGAAGGAGATCGAGAGAGTTGGCGAGGTAACGGTTATAGATGATGAAGATGCTAGGAAGGTTTTGAAGAAACATACTCCTCACGCCGATCTGGAGAACCTTGACCAGCCGGATGTAGAAGTAGACGAGATGATTAACCGGCAGGATCCGGAACAGGTTTTATCCGAGGAGAAACAGTTACGTGTAAGGATAATACAGGAATGGACGCAAGAAGTACCTAGAGAGAAGCGTCATGAGCTATTAGAACAGGCAAATGCCAGAAATGTCGGCGGGCTTGTCCACAGGATGTCCGAGGAAAAGCTGCGTGAAATAGTTGAACAGCACGACTTAACCGAAATCGGCGATCTACACCACGATACTTCTGTCATCGTTAGAAGCGCTGTAGCTCTGCCTTCAAGAGGAAACCAGGTTCTGCAGGATCAGGAGTTCCACGCTATCAAGAAGGTCGCAGAAGCTAAACAGGTTCAGAGAGTGGATTACATCCCTGATGACGGGCATGTCCTTGCGAAGGCTGAAGCCGAGAACAGGGATAACACCCCGGAAGAGCTGAAGAAGAGGGTTAAGGCGATTATCGATGGCAGGAATGCAGAGCACCAAGAGATGGTGGACTGGATGAAAGATAGGGGAGAGCCTGACTGGGTTCACAGGATCTGATATCTTTTTATCTTAGTCTTTCTCAGATTCTTTTAATGGGTCAGATCGGAACATTAAAACTCCAGACCTCTTCCGGAACTGTTCAGGTTCCTGTGTATGCTATAGGCGACTCCAACAGCAATGTCTACGAGAACCTGCGGGTTCAAACTTCAA